>WYBB01000169.1 GCA_011526585.1 Deltaproteobacteria bacterium | reverse complement strand
TGTCGCTGACGCAGACGCTCTCGCCCGACAACGCCATCCTGGTCGGCACCTACCCGCTCGAGGCGATCCCGGCGCGCGGCTCGAAGACCTACGAGATCCTCGTGCCGATCGCGAGCGATCTGCCGGTGATCCCGCACTACCTCGGCGTCGTGATCGACCCGACCGGGGCGTTCGCCGAGTGCAGCGAGTCGAACAACGCCCGCCTCTTCCCCGAGCCGATCAAGATCAACGCGCTGGCCGAGGTCGACATCAACGTGAGCGACTTCGTGTTCCACCCCGACCTCGTCGCGGCGGGCGGCAGCATCAAGGTCGAGTACCAGCTCGGCAACGCCGGAACGACCGCGGCGACGACCTTCCAGGTCGGCGTGGTGCTCTCGCCCGACACCGCGATCACGCGGGCCGGGATCGCCGCCGGCGCCGACGTGGTCGTCGACCGGCTGACCGTCACGTCGCTCCAGCCCGAGGAGGTGCGGAGCATCATCCGCGACGTGCCGATCCCGATCGGCCTCGATCACGCCGTCAGCGAGTGGGTGGTCGGCGTGATGGTCGACATCGACGGCTTCATCACGTCCGATCGGGACAGCGCCAACAACCTCCGGCTCGCCGACGATCGGCTGATCGTCACCGGCGCCAACGGCGGCTGCTTCGAGGATGCGCTCGAGGACAACGACGAGGCGCTGCAGGCGGTGCTGGTGACGACCACCGACGACGCGCGCCTGACCGGCCTCGGCAGTTGCGGCGACGCCGACTGGTTCGCCGTCGACGTGCCGGCCGGCGTGAGCCTGGCGGTCGACGTGACGGCGCGCCCGATCGCGTCGGTGCCGGAGACGCCGGCCGATCTGATCGTCGAGATCCGCGACCCCGAGGGCGCGCTCGCGGGGCGGGCGACGCTCGGGCCCGAGTATCGGCCGCGCGCCTGGGCGGTGCGCGAGGCGGGCACCTACACGGTACGCGTCGCCGGCGCGAGCGAGCGCGACCGCGCGGCCTACGACATGCGGGTGCGCTTCTTGCCGCCGGTCGACGGCGTGGAGCTGGTGCCCTTCGAGGTCGTGGCCGCGCCGGCGTCGGCCTATGCAGGCGGGCGTCTCTCGGTCGGCTGGCGCGAGGTCAACGTCGGCACCGCGGTCGCGGGCGAGCGCGTGGCGCGCGTGTGGCTCTCGCGCGATCGCGAGCTGGCGGCGGGGCTCGACACCCTGCTCGGCGAGCTGGCGCAGGGGGCGCTCATGCCGCAGGAGACGCGCGCCATGGAGGCGGTGGTCAACCTGCCGGCGACGCTGCAGCCGGGGACCTGGTACGCCATCGTCGAGAGCGACGCCGAGGAGGCCGTCGCCGAGGTCGACGAGGCGGACAACCTCGCCGTCGGAGGGCCGGTCGTGCTCGATCCGCTCAAGGTGTGCAACGACGACGACCTCGAGCCCAATGACGAGCCGCTGATCGCGACGATGGTCGAGGGCGGCGAGACGGTCGCCGACGCGGTGGTCTGCCCGGGGCTCGAGGACTGGTACGCGGTCGAGCTCGCCGTGGGCGACTCGCTCGAGGTCGCGATCGACTACGCCTACGAGGCGAGCAAGGGGCGGCTCGCGCTCGAGCTGTGGGCGCCGGGCGGGCAGGGTGTGCTGCTCAGCGACGCGCGCAACGGCTCGGCGCGCGTGAGCGTGCCCTATGCCTATCGCGCGGGGCGCTGGCTCGTGCGGGTGAAGAACGACACCAGCGTCGCCAACCAGGCGCCCTACACCTACGATCTCGACGCCGACGTCGGCGTCGGCGCGCTGGGGCTGGCGTGCGGCGCCGAGCGCTACGAGCCAAACGACGCGCCCGAGGGCGCGGGGCCGATCGGCTGCGGCACGATCGAGGCCGAGCTCTGCAACGCGGATCTCGACTGGTACGTCGTGCCTGCCGTCGAGGGGCAGCGCGTGCGGGTGCAGGCGCAAAACAGCGGGAGCCAGCTCCTGGTGCAGCTCTCGCTGCCGGGCGCGAGCACGGCGGTGGCGACGATCTACGGCGCGGGCACGACCGAGTACACGCCGAGCGCGAGCGGCCCACTCTTCATCAAGGTCTCGCCGCGCTTCGTGACGACCGGCATGACCTCGTTCGCGTACGCCCTCACGGTGAGCGGGATCGACGGGGCCGATCTCGCCCTCGCGGACCTCGACGTCGAGCTCGCGTCGATCGATCGCGGCGAGGACCTCGGCATCGGCTTCTCGGTCGAGAACCAGTGCACCATCGACGCGCCGGCCTTCGATATCACCGCGTGGCTCTCGCTCGACGCCGTGGTCGATGCCGGCGACCTGCCGCTCATCGTGCTGCGCGAGCCGGGGCTCGTCGTCGGCGAGAGCGTGAGCCACCGCCACAAGGCCACGGTGCCTCTGTCGACCGCGCCGGGGATCTACCACCTCATCGTCGAGGCGGACTCGGGCGACGACGTGACCGAAGCCAACGAGGTCGACAACACCTTGTGGCAGCTCGTCGAGGTGAAGGAGCCGTGCCTCGCCGATCGCCACGAGCCCAACGACACGCGCGAACAGGCGACCGCGATCGGTGCCGGCACCGAGACCGGGCTCAGCGTCTGCATGAATGACCAGGACTGGTTCGCGCTGACGACGCGCGCCGGGCAGCGCGTGACCGTGCGCGCGCACTTCGCGCACGACGAGGGCGATCTCGATCTGCGCGTCTACAACCCGCTCGTCTCCGAGACGCTGCCGGTCGCGACCTCGACCTCCAGCGACGACGACGAGGAGGTCATCGTCACGACGCCGCTCGCGACGACGCTCTACGTGCGCGTCAACGGCTACGGTGGCAGCGCCGCGCCCTACGATCTGAGCGTCGAGGTGCGGTGAGCCGGGAGCCGCCGTCGGGCAAACGCCTGCGCAAATCGCTCTCGCACGTCGGCGGGGCGGCGCGCTTCTCCGGCGACGAGCGGCTCCGCGCGCTGCTCGAGCGGGCGGCCACGCCCGGCGACGAGGACGAGCGCGCGCTCACCCACGGCTTTCACCCGTGGCCGGGGAGGCTGCACCCGCACACGGCGCGCGAGCTCATCGCCGCGGCGCCGCCGGGGCTCATCGCCGATCCCTTCATGGGCGCGGGCACCGTGCCGCTCGAGGCGATGCTGGCGGGGCGAGCGGCGATCGGCAACGACCTCAACCCGATCGGCGTCGAGGTGGCGTGGGTGCGCACCCGCCGCTTCTCGCCGGCGGCGCTCTCGGCGCTGGTCGCGCGCGCCAAGGCGGTGACGAAGAAGGCCGATCGCCTGGTCGCCGACGGCGCGCGGGTCGAGCCGGGGTTCCAGGATCGCGTCGGCCGCTGGTTCGATCGGCAGGCGCTGGTCGAGGTCTGGGCGCACGCGCGCTGCCTCGCCGAGGGCGACCCTGCGTGGCCCGGCAGCCCGGGCGATCCGCTGACGCGCGTCTTGCGCATGGCGCTCTCGTCGATCCTCGTCAAGGCGTCGCGCCAGGTCTCAGACTCGGTGGCCAAGCTCGATCGGCATGAGCCGGCGCCGAGTCCGCCAGGGCGGATCGGCCACTGGCTCAGAAAGCGCGTGAGCGAGCTGGCGGGGCAGCTCGGCGCGCTCTCGGAGCGGGTGGAGCGCGAGGTGCCCGAGCCGATCCTCAGGCTCGGAGACGCGCGCGTCGCACCGGAGGGGGCGCCGCCGATCGCGGCGGTGGTGAGCTCGCCCCCGTACCCCGGGGTCTACGACTACGTCACGCATCACGCGCTGCGGTGCGCGGTGCTCGGCTTCGAGACGGGTGCGATCACCGCGCACGAGATCGGCAGCCGGCGGGCGAGCGAGCGGCTCGGCAAGGCGGTCGCGCACGCGCGCTACGTCGAGGCGATGGGCGCGGTGCTGGCGAGCTGGACGAGGACGTTGGCCCCCGGCGGCTTCGTCGCGCTGGTGATCGGCGACGGTCAGATCGGCACCAACGTCGTGCGCGTGATGCCGCTGCTCGAGCGTGCGGCGGAGGCGAGTGGGCTCGCCGTGCGCGCGATCGTCTCGCAGGCGCGGCCGACCTTCGGACCGGCACGGGGGGAGGGCAGGGGCGCGCACAAGGAGGAGCACCTGGTCTGGCTCGAGCCCCCGCGGCTTGTCGCGAAGTGAGGGCGCTGGTAAGCGATCGGCATGCAGGGCACCGATCCGCTGGCCTCGTTGGCCGAAGCGCTGGCGGCGTTCAACGAGGCGCGCGAGTGGGGGCGCTTCCACACGCCGCGCGATCTGGCGATGGCGCTCTCGGTCGAGGCCGGTGAGCTGCTCGAGCTCTTCTTGTGGAAGCAGGGGCCCGACGATCTGCCGGCGCGCGAGCGGCTGCGCGAGGAGCTCGGCGACGTCCTGATCTGCCTCGTCAACCTCGCCGGGCGGCTGGAGATCGATCTGCTGGCGGCGGCCCGCGACAAGCTCGCGAAGAACGCCGAGCGGTACCCGGTCGAGCGCGCGCGCGGCAACGCGATCAAGTGGACCGAGCACCTCGAAGGAGCACGTGATGCAAAAGAGCCTCCTTCCTCTGGATGAGGCGATCGGCGTGGTGGTCGAGACGGCGCTCGCGCTGCGCGAGGGGCGCGCGGCCGAGACCCGGGCGATGTCGATCTGGGATGCGTCGGGCTTCGTCCTGGCCGAGGATGCGCGCGCCGACCGGCCGATCCCCGAGTTCGACAAGTCGATGATGGACGGCTTCGCGCTCGCCAGCGACGACGTCGCGGGCGACGAGGCGACGCTGGCGCTGGTCGGCGAGACGGCGGCCGGCGCGAGCGCGGGGGCGATCGAGCGCGGGCAGGCGATGGCGATCATGACCGGCGCACCGCTGCCGGCGGGCGCCGACGCGGTGCAGATCGTCGAGCGCTGCGAGCGTGTCTCCGAAGGCGCGGTCAAGGTGCGCGGGCCGGTGCGGCGCGGCATGAACGTCACCCCGACCGGCGCGCACGCGCAAACGAGCGAGATCGTCGTCGAGCGCGGGCGCATCATCGAGAGCCTGACCGCCGGGGTGCTGGCGTCGGTCGGCGCGGCGCAGGTGCAGGTCTATCGGCGGCCGCGCGTGACCGTGATCGCGACCGGCGACGAGCTGGTCGAGCTCTCCGAGGCGCCGGGGCCGGCGCAGATCCGCGACAGCAACCGCAAGACCTTGATGGCGCTGGCCGAGGCGGAGTGGTGCCGCGTGGTCGACGGCGGGATCGTCAGAGACGATCGCATGGCGCTCAAGCACGCGATCCGCGACGGGCTCGACGGCGAGGTGCTGGTGCTCTCGGGGGGCGTCTCGGCGGGCTCGTACGACTACGTGCGCGAGTGCCTGGAGGCCGAGGGGGTCGAGGTGCTCTTCCATCAGGTGGCGATCAAGCCGGGCAAGCCCGTGCTCTTCGGTCGCACCGGGCGATCGTTGGTCTTCGGGCTGCCGGGCAACCCGGTCTCGACCTTCGTGACGGCGCTCACGCTGCTGACACCCGCCTTGCGCGTACTCGGGCGCCGGCCCGACCACCGGCCCTGGGTCCTGCGCCTGCCGCTCGTCGGGGGCGGGCTGCCGGCGACGGGGCGCCGCACGACCTTCCACCCCGGCGTGCTGGTGCGCGCGGGCGAGGCGCTCATGGTGCGGCCGCTCACCTGGAGCGGCAGCGCCGATCACGTGGCGTTTGCGCGCGGAAACGTCATGATTCGCTGCGAGATCGACGAGCCGGAGCGCCGCGAGGGCGAGCTCGTCAAGGTCGTGATGGCGCGCTCGCTGGTCGATTGGTGAAGCGCGCGGATCGCGGGTCGCCGCGCCTCACCCGACGGCGAAATCGTAGAGGCGCACCGCGATCGCGCGATAGGCGATGGCGATGGGCGTAAGCGTCACGATGCGCTCGAGCATGGCCGACCTCCCCTGAACCCAGAATCCCGAGCCGCGCGCTTCGGGCGTGTGATGAGCGCGGCTGCGGATGAACGTGGTGTAGCACGGATCGATTTCCGCGCCGTTTCCGGGGCGAGTTCATCGCGCGGACAAGGCGCGTCGCGGCGCGGGCCGGCGCGCGACGTCGCCGATCACACGGTCTTTTTCACTTCCGGGCGGAGGTCGAGGTCGCTCCATGTTTTGAAGCGTTCGCGGCTTCGCAGGAGCCGCTCCGGATCGGTGTGATCGACGATGTCGATGACGCTGTCGAACGCGCGCGCGAACTCGATCTCGGCCGGCGCGAGCTGGAACAGGACCTCGGCGGGGATCGGGCGCACGTCGCGCGTGGTGATGACGACGCGCGCCTCGGGATCGAGGAGACCGGTGGCGTCGTCACAGATCTCGTGGGGCACGAAGCTCTCTTCGCGGAAGGTCCACAGGTGCTGATCGAGGGCCGCGGCCTCGTCCGGGTGGCAGCGCAGGATGAGGTGCTTCTTCTTTTCCCAGGCCGAGGCGGCGAGCTTGGCCGCGAGCGCGAAGCGGCGCTCGTGCGGGATGTCGTAGAAGGTGACGCGCGCGGTCACGTCGCGTCGTCGGGCTCGAGGCGGATCTGGCCGTCGAGCGCGTCGATCAGCACGCGCGTCTCGCCCTGCACGAGGCGGTGGTGGCCCTGATCGTCGGCGGTGTCGCGCGTGGCACCGAGCGCGGCGAGCGCGAGCTTGTCGAGCGGGCCGGCGAGCGTCACGGCGACGAGGGTCTCGAGCTCGAAGACCAGGGTCGCGCTGAGCGAAAGGCCGCCGAGCCCGATCGGCGGGGCGGGTCGGAGCCGCAGGATGGGCGGTGACTCCGACAAGGCCGCGCCGGCGATGTCGGGGTCGCGCGTCGCCTGCTCCAAACGAGCCCCCCAGCTCAGGCCGCGCGCCCAGGGCGGCAGCACCAGCGAGGATGGCCACGCGATCGGACGAGTCGGTGGGGTCGCGCTCATGGAGTGCTTTTGCCATGGATGCGCGTTTGGTGAAACCCCGTAGCGACGGCGAAGGCGAGGTTTGTCCACGGGGGGACGGCGGGTTGCGCCGAGCGGGCGACACGCGCCGTCGATCGTTTTCATCTTGGTGCGCGCCTCTGCTACGATCACGGCCGTGGTCGCGCAGCCGCCTGGACCGGGGTACGGACGCGAGGCGGGGAGCTCGCACGGAGGCGTCGTGCGGCCGGTGCAGCCGGTGGACCGCGAGGAGGTGGCGCGCTTCCTCCGGACGCGTCCTGCGGACAACGCCTACCTGCTCGGCCAGGTCACGCGCGGCACGCGTGAGGAGGCGCTCGGCGGCACGCTGGTCGGGTGGTGGGAGCGCGGGCGCCTGGCGGGCGTGGCGCTCTTCGGTTCGAACCTGGTCCTGAGCCACGGGGTGAGCGCGGCGGGCGTGCGCGCCCTGGCGGACGCGGCGGCGGCGAGCGACTGGGTGATCAAGGTGGTCGTGGGCCCCGACGAGGTGGTGCGAGGGTTCGTCGAGGCCCTGGCGGTCGCGCCCGGGCGCGTGCAGCTCGAGCGTGGCGGGCAGGTGCTCTTGCAGGTCGATCGCGACACGCTCAGGCGCGATGCGCGCTCGGTGGAGCTGAGGCCCGCCCTGCCGAGCGAGTGCGATCGCATGATGGCGATCGATCTCGAGATGGTGCGCGAAGAGCTCGGGATCGATCCCTTCTCGGAAGACCTGGAGGCGTTCCAGCGCGGCTGGGAGCGGCGGATCGCCGAGTGGCGGGCGTGGGTGGTCGGGGCGGTCGGCGGGCCGATCGCGTGCAAGGTCGATCAGGCGGCGGTCGCGCCCGAGGTGGTGCAGCTCGCGGGGGTCTACACCGCGCCGGCGCGGCGCCGGCAAGGCCTCGGGCGCGGCGCGGTCGGGGAGATGTGCCACCTGCTCTTGCGCGAGGTGCCGCGCGTGGCGCTCTATGTGAACCGCGACAACGCGGTGGCGCTGGCGCTGTACCGGAGCCTCGGCTTCTACGAGGTCGGGCGCGTGCGCTCGGTGTGGCTCTCACCGGCGTGATCGCCGCCAGTCCGGGCGGCCACAAGGGCCACAAGGGCCGCCCCTACGACGGTTGTAGGGCGGCCCGCGTGGCCACCTGCCGGTTATCGGACCGCGGGTGCGGTCCGGGCTCAGAAGCGAAACGAGACGCCGCCCGAGAAGTAGAGCTTGGGATCGGGCTCGTCGAGGAAGCTCTCGTCGTAGAGGCGGCGCGAGTCGCCGATCGGGTCGCCCTCGAGCATGAGCACGACATTGATGAGGTCGGATACGCGGAACTCGACGTTGAGGCCGAGGTAGAGGCGCACGCCGGCGTCGCGATCCTTGGTGCGCTCGTCGGTCTCGGGGCCGAGGCGATCGGTGTGGTAGAGGGCGCCGATGCGCGCGGTGATGGCGGCGCGATCGCTGACGAGCAGCGAGCCCTTGAGCACCGGGCGCAAGAAGAACGAGTTGCGGTCGTCCGCGCCGAGGCCGCCGCCGAGGCCGAGCTCGATCGAGGCGGCGAGGGTCTTGGTCGAGACGAAGGCCCACTTGTAGATGAGCTCGAGCTCGTTGATGACGTCGAAGGCGGTGCGGAACTGGACGTTGACGTCCATGTTGTTGCCGAGGCCGCCGCCGGCCTGGAGC
>WYBB01000168.1 GCA_011526585.1 Deltaproteobacteria bacterium | reverse complement strand
TGATCGCGGCCTTCGCGCTCGAAGCGCGCGGGCTCCATCGCTCCGCCGACGACGCGCGCAACCACGTGCTCGCGCTCGGCCCCGGCCTCCTCTCCAAGGAGCTCGACCAACGCGCCGCCGAGCTGGCACGTCACGCCCTCGAGCTCGCCGCCGACAGCGACCTGCACAACGTCGAGCTCAGCGACCTGCCGCTCGCGACGGTGAAGCCGACGACCCCGAGGAGGTCCGCACCGTGAGATCGCTCGCCGCCATCGCCTTCGCCCTGGCGCTCGCCGCGCCCCTCGTCGGCCCGCGCGTGCACGCCGCCGACCGCCCACCGCCCTCGATCGCGACCCCGCTGCCGGCCGGCCTGCCCCCCGGCGAGCGCTTCGTGCTCGACAACGGCCTCACCGTCTTGCTCGTGCCGAGCCACGGCAACCCCTACCTCGACATCCAGCTCGGCTTCCGCGCCGGCGGCGGCCTCGATCCCGCCGGCAAGGAGGGCCTCGCCTCACTCCTTGGACGCATGCTCTCCGCCGGGATCCCCGAGGCCGACGAGGCCGCGCTCGCCGCCGAGCTCGCGCGCCTCGGCGGCTGGATCGCCCCCGATGTCGGCATGGAGAGCTTCGTGCTCGGCGGCCAGATCCCGACGCTCTCCGACGCCGACGTGCGCCGCTTCCTCGACCTCTTCGCCCGGATGGCGCTCACCCCGACGATCCCAACAAACCTGTTGGAACGGGAAAAGACCCTGAGACTCGGGCTCTTGCGCCGCGTCGCCGACAACCCCGAGGCGCTCGCCCACCTGGCCGCCAAGCTCGCCGCCTTCGGCCCCGGCGCCTTCGGCTGGTCCGGTTACGGCTCACCCCGGAGCATCCCGTCGATCACCCGCGACGACGTCGCCGACCTGCACGCCGCGCTCTTCGCTCCGGCGCACGGCGTGCTCGTCGTCGGCGGCGCCTTCGATCCGCCCGCGATGCGCGCCTGGATCGAGCGCCGCTTCGGCGCCGCCTCGGGCTTCGGACGCGGCCAGTCCTCCGAAGAGGGCGCCGTGCCCGGACGCAAGGCGCGCCTCTGCGCCGAGCGGTCCGAGCGCCTCGCCTGCTTCGACAACCCGCTCGCCGCCCCGCCGCCCGAGCGCGCCGCCGCGCCGCGCACGATCCACGTCGTCGTCGACGACGCCGGTCTCAGCCAGATCCCCTGGCGCCTCGTCGCGCCCAACCCCATCGCGATGCTCGACCCGAGCTGGCCCGCCTTCCGCCTCGGCACCTACGCGCTCGGCGGCGACTTCACCTCCGCGCTCAACAGCGTCCTGCGCACGCAGGAGGGCCTCACCTACGGCGCCTACTTCGAGCCGGCCTTCGGCGGCCACTACTCGGGCGCGATGATGGTCTCGACCGACGCCACCCCCGACGCGCTGGCGCGCTCGCTCGCCCTCGCCAAGGCCGAGCTCGGCGCGCTCGCGACCGCCCCGCTCGCCGACGACGCGCTCGATCGCTTCCGCGCGATGCTCGTCAACAGCTTCGCCTTCAAGTTCGAGACCCTCCCCCACACGGTCGAGCAGTACCTCATCCTCGAGCTCGCCTCGGTGCCGCTCGGCTTCCTCGCGACCTGGCGCGATCTGCTCGCCCGCCCGAGCCCCGCCGAGGTGCGCGCCGCCATGTCGCGCCTCGACCCGGCCGCGATGACCCTCGTCGTCGCCGGCCCGGCCGCGCTCGCCGAGACCCTCGCCGCCATCGGCCACGGCCCCGTCGTCACCGTCGCCGCGCGCGATCTGCTCACCCTCGGGCTGCCATGATCGTGGCCGCGGACGCGCCATATCCGCCGCTGCCGCGCCCGCCCATGCGCGCGATCGCCGAGCGCATCCTCCACCGCGACAAGGACCTCGTCGTCGTCGACAAGCCCGACGGCCTCATCTCCTGCGGCCCCGACCGCCTGCTCCCGACCGAGCTCGTGCCGCGCCAGAGCATCGAATCCCTGCTCCAGCGGCACCTCGGCCAGCGCGTCTGGGCCGTGCACCAGCTCGACCGCAACACCTCGGGCCTCAACCTCTTCGTGCTGAAGAAGTCGCTCGTCATCGCCTACAACGACCGCCTGCGCGTGGCCGGCGCCAAGCGCTACCTCGCCGTCGTGCACGGCACCCCCTCGGCCGAAGAGACCTTCGTCGACCACCCGATCGGCGAGCGCGTTCATACGAGCGGCAAGCTCTACCCGGCGCTCGTGGCCGCGAGCGATCCGACCGCCAAGCACGCGCGCAGCCTCGTGCGCCGGCTGTGCGCGCGCGCCGGCTTCGCCCTGGTCGAGGTCATCCCCGAGACCGGCCGCACCCACCAGGTGCGCCTGCACCTCGCCGCGCTCGGCCACCCGCTCGTCGGCGAGCCCGTGCACCGCGAGCCGCCCTGCACGCTGCACCCACGTCACGCGCTGCACGCCGCGCGCCTCGACTTCGTCGCCAGCGCCCGGCTGCCCGAGCAGCACTTCGCGGCGCCGCTGCCGGCCGATCTCGTCGCGCTCATCACGCGCCTCGGCCTGACGCCGCCCACCGATCTCGTGAGCGCGCCGCCGCCGTGACGCGCCGCGCGCGCGCACGCCCACCCCCCTTGATTCACGGAGACCAGCACCCATGGACGTCAACAGCATTGTCGCCCTCGTCACCGGCGGAGCCTCCGGGCTCGGCCAGGCCACCGCGCGCCGCCTCGTGCGCCTCGGCGCCAAGGTCGTCATCGCCGATCTCGAGCGCAGCCCGGGCCCGGCCGTCGCCGCCGAGCTCGGCGACGCCGCGCGCTTCTCGCCGACCGACGTCACCTCCGAAGCCGACGTCGCCCGCGCCGTCGCGCTCGCCTACGAGGCCTTCGGCGGCCTGCACCTCGTCGTCAACTGCGCCGGCATCGCCATCGCCCAGCGCACGCTCACCAAGGAGGGCCCCCACCCGCTCGACGCCTTCCAGCGCGTCGTCAACGTCAACGTCGCCGGCACCTTCAACGTGATCCGCCTCGCCGCCGAGCGCATGCAGCACAACACCCCCAACGCCGGCGGCGAGCGCGGCGTCATCGTCAACACCGCCTCGGTCGCCGCCTTCGACGGCCAGATCGGCCAGGCCGCCTACTCCGCCAGCAAGGGCGCCGTCGTCGGCATGACCCTGCCGATCGCGCGCGACCTCTCGCGCCTCGGGATCCGCGTCTGCACGATCGCGCCCGGCCTCTTCAAGACCCCGATGCTCGCCGGCCTGCCCGAGGCGGTCCAGACCAAGCTCGCCGAGACGGTGCCCTTCCCCAACCGCCTCGGCGACCCCGACGAGTACGCGCAGCTCGTCGTCGCCATCGCCGAAAACGCCATGCTCAACGGCGAGGTGATCCGCCTCGACGGCGCGCTGCGCATGGCGCCGAAATGACCGCCCGCGCCATCGTGTTTTCAGGGACGCCTCGTCGCCCGTCTCCGTGAGCACCTTGCGCCACCCCGGGAGACCCGATCCATGCTCAAGCTCCTCACGCTCGCCGTGCCCTCGCTCATCGCCAGCGCGCTCCTCGTCGCCGCGCCGACCTCCACGCGCGCCGACCTGCGCCCGCCGCCCATGCCCAAAGGGGCGCCCGAGGTGCCCGCCGGCGCGCGCGCCTGGTTCGACGCCGCCGAGGCCGCGATGAAGGACGGCGACGCCGCCCGCTTCGCCGCGCTCTGCGACCCGCGCGGCCTCACCGACAACCTCGTCGGCGGCAGCGGCAACCCGCTCGAGAGCATCTTCGAGCAGGGCACGCGCAAGGGCTGGCGCCTCGCCATCGATCCCCACGACCTGCCCTACATCCTGCCGGGCAAGAAGGGCGTCATCCTACGTCCCGTCGTCGTCTCCGACGGGCACGCCAAGCCCCTCGACCGCCTCTACCTCTTGCTCGTCACGAGCAAGGACGCCACCGGCCAGACCGTCTATCGCGCGCTCGGCGCCGGCGAGGACCGCGCCGAGGTCCACGCGCTCGCGCGTC
>WYBB01000167.1 GCA_011526585.1 Deltaproteobacteria bacterium | reverse complement strand
TTGACGGGAACCGAACGATACTTTGACTTAGACATTGGGGATGACCTCCTTCAACGGTCCGAAAGGACCACCACGTCAGTGGTTATGAGGCATCCCCAACTCACCCACTCTTTCTAGAGCCGCTACGAACGACCCATGGCAGACCGGGTCCGCGGCTCGTGATCGATCCGTGACGGCAGCCGTCGTGCGAGGGCGCCCGAGGGCCTGAGACGGCGAGCGAGCCGCGATGGATGCGAGGCGCGAGGGAAGAGAGCGCGGAGCCGTACCCGCGGTACGGCGCACAAGCGACCGACCGAGCAACGAAGCAGACACGCGGCGGAGCCGCCGTCTCAGGTCCTCGGCTGGGGGCCGCGGACGAGCTTGCCCGGCATCGCGCCAGTCGGCTGGCCGTCTTCGATGATGACCTCGCCGCTGACGATGGTCGCGACGTAGCCGCGCGCGTCCTGCACCAGGCGCCGCCCGGCGGCGGGCAGATCGAAGACCATCTTCGGCTGCTCGAAGGCGAGGCGCTCGTAGTCGATGACGTTGATGTCGGCCTTCATGCCCGGCGCGATCACGCCGCGATCGTGAAGGCCGTACATCGCCGCCGTCTCCTGGGTCTGGCGCTTGATGACGTGCTCGAGCGGCAGGCGCGGACCGCGCGTGCGGTCGCGCGTCCAGTGCGTCAGCATGAAGGTCGGCATGCCGCCGTCGCAGACCGCGCCGCAGTGCGCGCCCGCGTCCGAGAGGCCCATCTTCACGCGCGGGTGCGAGTGCAGCGTGTGCAGGTGGTCGAGGTTCTTGTTGGCGTAGTTGAAGAGCGGGAAGTAGAGCATCGCCTCGCCGTCGCGCTCCATGAGGGCGTCGTAGGCGATCTCCTGCGGGCGGCGGCCGGTCGCCTTGGCGAGCTGCGCGATCGAGCGCGCGGCCTCGGGCTCGTAGTCGAAGACCGGGCGGGCGCGGCCGGAGGTGTCGCTCGGGTCGCGCTCGGGCTGGGCCGCGAGGTACATCTTGTCGAAGCTGCGCGTGACGAAGTTGGCGAAGAAGCCCATGTCGATGGGCTGCTCGGCGAGCATCTTGTCGCGGAAGGCCGGGTCCTTCAGGTGCGCGAGCTGCTCGGGCCAGGGCAGGTCCTTGATCGTCTGCCACGCCGGGTAGGTCGCGAACGGGTGCGCCGTGCCGCGCCAGCACATCATCACGCCGATGGCGCGACCGGCGGACTGCGCGAAGAGCGGCGTGCCTTCCTGAGCGGCGTCCTCGAGGACCTGCACGAGCTCCTTCCAGAGATCGGGCTTCATGTCGGTCTGGCTGAGCGTGAAGATCACCGGGCGGCCGGTCTCGGCGGCCATCACGCGCATCCACTGGATCTCCTTGCTCATCTGCGTGTGCTCGGAGGCGCACTGGAAGACGCCGTGGCCGACCTCGCCGAGCACCTTGCCGATCCCGAAGAGCTCGTCGCGCGAGGCGAAGGTGCCCGGCACGAACTCGCCGTCGCTCGCCTTGTGCAGGAGCGTGCGCGAGGTGGAGAAGCCGAGCGCGCCCGCCTTCAGGCCGTCGCGCACGATCGCCGCCATCGCCTGGATGTGCTCGGGCGAGGCCTCGTCGTTCTTGGCGCCGGCTTCGCCCATGACGTAGGCGCGCAGCGGGCCGTGCGGGACCTGGGTGCCGATGTCGATGGCGCGCGGCATCTTCTCGAGCGCGTCGAGGTACTCGGGGAAGCTCTCCCAGCCCCACTTGATGCCCTCGTGCATCGCCGAGCCGGGGATGTCCTCGACCCCCTCCATGAGCTGGATGAGCCAGTCGTGCTTGTCGGGCGCGGCGGGCGCGAAGCCGACGCCGCAGTTGCCCATGACGGCGGTCGTCACGCCGTGCCAGGAGGACGGCGTGAGGTACGGGTCCCAGGTCGCCTGCGCGTCGAAGTGCGTGTGCATGTCGACGAAGCCGGGGGTCACGAGGAGGCCGCTGGCGTCGATGGTGCGGTGGGCGGGGCCGAGTCCCGTGCCGACCGCGGCGATCTTGCCGTCCTTGACGGCGACGTCCGCGAGACGCGCTGGGGCACCGGTGCCATCGACGAGCTTGCCATTGAGGATGACGAGGTCATACATCGTCAGGACTCTCCTTCGTGCTTCGGGCGCACGCTGACCCTGTCCGTGGTAGCACAGGCTACGAGATCGACGAACCGCCGGGCAAGATGAAAGTGAACGATATTCGCAAATCGACCGGAAAACCGCCTTCTACAACGCCTCCGCCCGATCAGGGGGCGCCGCCGACCGACAAGCGCAGGGCGCGCCACGACAAGAAGCGCCAGGCCTACCTCGACGAGGCGATGGGGCTCGTGGTGCAGGACGGCATGGAGGGGCTGACGATCGCGCGCCTGGCGGCGCGCATGAACGCGTCGGTCGGCGCGGTCTACCGCTACTTCCCGAGCAAGGAGGCGCTGCTCGTCGGCCTGCAGGAGATGGCGATCGCCGACTTCCACGACTTCATGCAGGCGCGCATCGCCGCCGCGTCGTCGCGGTTGGCCTCGTCGTCGGAAAACGCGCTCGCGCTGGCGCGGGTGATGGTCGCCTTCGGCGCCTACCTCGAGCACGCCGAGCGCTCGCCGCGCGCGCACCGCCTGGTCGATGCGTTCCTGTCCTTCCCCGAGGCGATCCTATCCGACGACGAGGCGCGCTCGGTCGGCGAGCGGCTGCTCGCGCCGATCCTCGGCGCCTTCGCGGACCTCCTCGGCGAGGCGGTGGCCGCGGGCGCGCTCGAGCCCGGCGACGATGCGCAGCGCACGCGCCTGGCGTGGGCCTACGTGCATGGGCTCGACCACTTCAGGAAGCTCGATCGCCTCAACCCCGAGCCGCTGCGGCTCAAGGCGCTCCTGCCGCTGGCGCGCACGGGCCTCTTGCGTGGCTTCGGCGCGCGAGTCGATGAGCTCGCCGAGGCGGAGCGGCTTCTCGACGGATGAGAGCGAGCGGGCGGCCACGAGGGCCGCCCCTACGGCGCATGAACGCGTGGGTCGAGCGGGCGGCCACGAGGGCCGCCGCCACGCTGGTCGGGTCTCAGGGCTTGCGGCGGAAGAGCAGGGCGAGCGCGGAGATCGCGGCGGCGAGGCCGCCGAGGAGCTCGCCCTGGGTGCAGCCGCCGGCGCTCACGGAGCCGTCGTCGCTCGGGATGGGCACCGGGCTCAGGCGGCCGTTGGCGAGGTCGTCGAGGACCTGCTCGGGGCTCTGGGTGTCGA
>WYBB01000166.1 GCA_011526585.1 Deltaproteobacteria bacterium | reverse complement strand
GCCCCGGCCTCGGCAAGCAGACGCGCACGCGTGACCGCCGCCTCGACGCCAAGGCGACGGAGAAGTCGCTCAAGGAGTCGATCCGCAACCAGGAGCAGATCCTCGAGCTCGAGGATCGCAACTCGCCCTCGTATCCGAAGCACGCGATGGCGATGGCCGATTTCTACTGGGATCTCGCCGAGTTCTACGGCAACCAGGTCAACTCGGAGGCGATCGAGAAGCCGCTCTTCGAGGCGCAGCAGCGCAACGACACCAAAGAGGTCGAGCGCTGGACCCGCGAGCAGCAGCGCCTGACCGACCTCAAGAAGAAGTTCCAGGAGGAGACGATCAAGCGCTACAAGGATCTCACGCGGCGCTTCTCCAAGGCCGAGAACCTCGACGAGATCCGCTACTTCCTCGCCTACAACCTGACCGAGATGGGCCGTGGCGACGAGGGCATCGAGGAGTACACCAAGATCATCGGCGAGCACCCGACCTCGCCCTACGTGCCCGACGCGCTGGTCAACATCGGCGACTACTACTTCGAGCTCAACGACTTCGGCAACGCGATCAAGCTCTACGAGAAGGCCGAGACCTACACCGAAGCCAACATCTACGGCTACTCGATCTACAAGCAGGCCTGGTGCCTCTACAACCTCGCCGACTACAAGCTCTCGCTGCAGCGCTTCATCGACGTCATCAACCTCGCCAAGAGCCAGGTGCTCGAGGGCAAGAAGGGCGCCATCGCGCTGAGGCGCGAGGCCCAGAACGAGCTGGTCCTGCCCTACTCCAAGGTCGGGCGGCCCGCCGACGCGGTGCGCTTCCTCATCGAGAAGGCCGACGCCGGTGAGCGCTACCTCGCCATCGCCGGGCGCCTGGCGACGATCTACACCGAGCAGAACGAGTTCCAGCGCTCGACCGAGCTCCTGCGCATCCTGATGGACGAGGCGCGCAAGGGTGCCATCGAGGGCAAGGACCAGAGCTACATGGTCGTGCAGTTCCAGCGGCAGATCGTGAACAACGCGGTCGAGTCCGCCAACAAGGCGATGACCGTCGAGGAGCTCGGCAACCTCATCCGCGTCTACCAGACCGACCTCAGCAAGGCCCCGCAGGACTTCCAGCTCGAGGAGCGCGACGAGATCAAGCGCATGCTGCTCGAGGTCGCGCAGTCGTATCACACCGAGTACAACAAGACGAAAGAGAAGCGCACCCTCGAGTACACGCAGCAGCTCTACGATCTGGCGCTCAAGGTCTTCGGCAACGACGACGAGAACGCCTACCAGCTCTCGATGAACAACGCGCTCCTGATGCTCGCCACCGACAAGTACGAGGAGGCGGCCGCCGAGTTCGAGAAGCTCATCCAGATGGACCCCAACGGCAAGTACGCCGACCTCGCCGCCGAGCAGGCGGTGCTCGCCTACCTCAAGGTGCTCGAGGCGAAGAACCGAGCCGAGCCGGTCACGCAGCTCAAGAACGAGGCCGAGGAGGACCTCAAGCCCGTCGAGCTGCCGCCCGAGGATCGGCGCTTCGCCGCGGCGGTCGATCGCTGGATGGGCATCGTCGAGCGCAAGGGCGAAAACCCCGAGACCGCCAAGAACGTGCCGGCGGCGCGCTTCGCCGTCGCGAAATTGCACTACAACTACAACCACTTCCAGGAGTCGGCCCAGCGCTTCGGCACCTTCCTGGACAAGCACCCCAACCACGCGGCGGTCAACGACGCGCGGCGCCTGTTGCTCTCGGCCTACAACCTCGCCGGCGACGTCGACAACCTGCGCCTCTACGCGAACAAGTTCGACACCGCGCCCGGCGTCACCGAGGACCTGCGCGTCGACATCCAGCGCGTCAAGAACGCCTTCAACTTCCAGGAGTGCCAGAAGATCCACGGCAACAAGCAGTACCGCGAGGCGGCGGCCTGCTTCGAGAAGTACGCCGCGGAGTTCCCGGGCGAGAGCCGCTCGGTCGACGCGATCTACAACGCCGCGCTCGCCTACTTCGAGGCCAAGCAGGTCGTGAAGGCGCTCGAGACGCAGCGCACGATCATCGACAAGTACCCCAAGCACGAGCTCGCGCCCAAGGCGGCCTACGCCATCGGCGAGATGTTCCGGCAGACCGCCGCCTACGGCGAGGCGTCGACCTGGTACGAGTTCCTGATCAAGCGCTACCCCGACCACAAGCTCGCCCAGAACGCGCTGCGCTACGCCGCGATCTTCCGAAAGACGCTGGGCCAGTACAAGCAGGCGATCGCCAACCTGCAGACCTACCTGCGCAAGTACCCCAAGGAGGCCGACGCGCCGCGCGTGGACTTCGACATCGTGCTCATCCTCGAGAAGGAGGAGAAGTGGCCGCAGGTGGTCAAGGCGGTCGACGCGCACCTGCGCAAGTACGAGAAGGAGCCGGCGACGGTGCGGCTGCAGGCGCTGAACAAGCGCGGGCTCGCGCTGCAGAAGATGAAGAAGCACCGCGAGGCGACGCAGGCCTTCGAGCAGACGCTCATGACCTTCCGTCAGCTCGAGGATCGCTGGAAGCAGGACCTCGACGTGGCGGCGTTCTCGGCGGTGGCGGAAAGCCACTTCAACATCGGCGAGGTGCAGCTGCAGGCCGCGCGCGCGATCAAGCTCGACGGGCGCACCGACAAGGCGGTGGCCAAGGCGGTGACCGACAAGCTCACGATCATGGACAAGGTCCGCGGCACCTATGAGCAGGTGATCGCCTACGGCCACCCCGGCTGGGTGATCGCGGCCTCGACCCAGCTCGGCCTCGCCTACCAGGACCTCGCCGACGCGATCGAGAACACGCCGATCCCCGCCGGGATCCGCGGCTTCGCCGAGGCCGAGGACGCCTTCCGCCAGGACATGGCCGACCGCTCGACCAAGGTGCGCGCGCAAGCGCTCATCAACTACCGGCGCGCGCTTGAGACGGCGCAGCGCGACCGCTGGTTCAACGACTACTCCGAGCGCGCCGAGCGCGCGATCGCGCAGCTCGACCTCGAGGACAAGTCGGTCAAGGAGTTCCGCCTGCGCCCGACGCAGCTCCGCCCCAATAGCGGCGTGCCCGCCTTCGAGGGCTCGGCCGAGGCCGGCGGCGACTTCGGCGAGGCGCTCAAGATCGCGCGCGATCCGAAGCTCCTGGCCACGCGCGCGGCCGACGCCGAGCGCTTCTTCCGCGCCGCCGCCCAGGGCGGCAAGCCCAACGCCAAGGAGGCCAACTACAACCTCGGGCTCCTCCTGAAGATGCGCGGCGATCTCGGCGGCGCGCGCCAGGCGTGGCAGGGCGCGCTCGGCGTCGACCCCAAGTACAAGCCGGCCCGGGCGCAGCTCCTCGGCCTCGACCTCATGGACCCGTCGCGGGCGTCGTCGGTCGTGGCCGAGCTCGAGAAGATCACCACCGAGGACCCGTTCCAGCAGGACGCGCAGAACCTGCTCACGGCCTGGAAGCTCGAGCGCGCGAGCGAGCTGATGAAGTCGGACAAGAAGAAGGCGGCCGAGGCGTTCGAGGAGGCGCGGCGGCACGGGCGCAACGTGCTGGCGGGCGACCCGGACAACATCCACGCCTACCTCAACATCGCGATCACGTACTACCGCGAGGGCCTCTTCGACCAGGCCGGGCTCGTCGCCGAGAGCGCGCTCGAGAAGAACCCGGAGGCCGCGGCGATGCACAACGTGCTCGGGCTGGTGCGCCTGTCGCGCGACAACCTGCGCGCCGCGACCGACGCGTTCCTGGCGGCGCTGGCGGCGGACCCGGCCAACGAGGACGCGCGCCTGAACCTCGCCTCGATCGAGCTCGGCTACGGCAACTTCGACTCGGCGCTCAAGCGCTTCGACGAGGTGCTCAAGGTGCGGCCCAACGACGCCGAGGTGCTGATGTCGCGCGCGGTGGCGCTGCGCGGCCTCGGGCGGCTCGACGAGGCGGAGAAGGGCTACCTCGCGGCGCTGGCGGCGCGCCCCGGCGGCTACGAGGCCGAGTACAACCTGTGCGTGCTGCACCAGCAGTACACGCAGAAGTACGAGCAGGCCAAGAGCCGCTGCGAGAGCTACCTCGCCAAGATCGACCGGAGCAACCCGAAGTACGCCGAGGTCGGCAAGCGCATCAAGTCGATCGAGGCGACGATGCGCGCCCTCAACCGGCCGGGCACCCCGTGAACGGGGGCCGTGGATTGTGGGGGCGCCGGAGCTGTATTAGAGTGCCCGCCGGAGGTTCGTGATGAAGAAGCTCACCTTGGTCATGGCGCTCATCGGCGCGCTCGGCGTGAGCTCCGCGGCGTGGTCGGCCCCACCGCCGGCGCCGGCGGATGGCAAGCCACAGAAACGTAAGTTCAACTTCGAGGGGGACACGATCTCGACCGACTACCTCAAGCCCGGCACGATGCTCATCGAGGGTGTGTCGCGCGGCCGGCGGTCGAGCCTCATCGAGGTCCGCCTCGACTTCGTCGCCGAGATCATCCGCTCGGCCGACGACATCTAGTTTCGAGCGCACGCCGGAACTTTCGGCGCGCGCGGGCGTCCAAGACGTTGTCCTGCCGTGCGCACCACCGCGCACGCCGGTCCGCGTGACCGGGCGCCCGATCCAGCTTCGCCTTTCGCGGGGCGGTCGCCCCGAGAGCCCCGACGGGGGCAAACGAGAGAGTCCCATGGCCAAGAGCACGATCGGCTTTTCAGTCTACCTGAACGGCAAGCTCATCAACGAGGTGAAGTTCGACAGGCCCATCATCAACGTGGGCAAGCTGTCGACATCGACCTTGCGCCTGGACGACATCAACGTGTCGCGCAAGCACGCCGTCATCGAGCAGCGCGAGGACGGCAAGTGGCGCGTGACCGATCTCGGGTCGACCAACGGCACGGTCTTGCGCGGCGAGCGCGTGGTGCAGGCCGAGATCAAGGACGGCGATCGCCTGGTGCTCGGCACGACGACCCTGGTCGTGCACATCGAGGAGGCGGTCGAGGCGCGGGCGGCGCAACCGGTGGTGGCGACCAGCGGCGTGGCGGGCGACATGCCGGCGATCCCGGCGGCCGCGGGCGATGGCGAGGCGACCGCGGTGGCGATGCCGGCGGCCCTGGCGGAGGCGGCGGCCGCCGCGGGACCGGCCGGGCCGGCCAAGCCCGACGAGATCCGCGGCCTGGGCGAGGAGTCCTTCTACAAGAAGAAGGCGGCCGGGGCCGAGGGCTCGACCTGGGTGCTCGACGTGGCGCTGCTCTGGGGCGAGACGATCCTGTCGTCGAAGACCTTCCGCGCGACCGACGACGTGGTGCTGGCCGACACCGAGGGCGCCGACTTCTCGGTGCCGCGCGAGATCCTCGGCAGCGGCAGCTTCACCCTGGTCAAGGGCAGCGACAAGGGCTTCCAGCTCGACCTCGGCAACCCCAACATCTCGGGCGACGTGCTCGTCGGCGACAAGGTGCGCTCGGTGCAGGAGCTGGCGGCCGAGAGCCGCACCATGGACGTGCGCGGACCGATGCGCGCGCGGCTCAAGGTCGGCGACTTCACCATCCTGGTGGCGCACGCGCCGCTGCAGGATCAGGTGATCATGCGGCGCGAGGTCGAGAAGGAACCGATCCTCTTCATCACGCTCTCCGCGGTCGTGCAGCTCGCGTTCCTCCTGATCGCGTCGATGGCGCCCGACGACCTCCTGATGACGACGCGCGACCCGCGCGCGCAGCGGCAGAAGGTGATCCAGGCGCTGCGCATCACGCCCGAGCAGCTCGAGGAGGAGAAGAAGAAGGAGGAGGCGGAAAAGGAGCTCGAGCTGCGCAAGGACAAGAATGCGGTGGCCGACGAAGAGCTCAAGGTCGACCCGAAGGAGGTCGCGCCGGTGGTCGAGCCGATGCCGCAGCCCAAGCGCAACCCGCTGGTCGACAAGATGCAGCGCAAGCCCAAGGAGGACCTGACCAAGCTCACGCCCGAGCAGCGGCAGGAGCTCGCCAAGCAGAAGGCGCAGCAGACGGCGATGGCCAAGGCCTTCGCACAGAACAACCCGCTCTTCGACAAGCTGACGACCAACCCCGATCTCGACGCGCGACCGTCGCCGTTCAAGGCGCTCGGCTTCAACGACCCGACCGGCCAGAGCGACTGGGGTGACAGCGGAAACGTCAATCCATTCAGCGGGTTCGACCCGGGCGGCAACGGCTTCTTGCCGTCGGACGGCGGGCTGCCGGGTGGCGATCCCAACGGTGGACCCGTGCTGGCCGACGGGCTGCAGAAGGACCCGAACGGGCGCGACCTCGGGCCGGTGGGCTTCGACGATCGCGCGCCGGAGCCGCGCCTGGTCGAGGCGCCGCCGCGGATCTCGGGCGAGCTCGACGAAAAGACGGTGCAGCAGTACATCCGGCGTTACCTCTCGGGCATCAAGTGGTGCTACCAGGACCGCCTGCAGGCCAACCGCAAGCTCGGCGGCAAGGTGACCCTGGCGTTCACGATCCTGCCCAACGGCACGACGCACGAGCCGCGCGCCGCGAACAGCACGCTCGGGGACGCGACGCTCGAGCAGTGCATCGCGACCAAGATGGCGCGCTGGAAGTTCCCGCAGCCCAAGGACGGCGGCGTCGTCGAGGTCGCCTACCCCCTGATCTTGAAGACCCAGTAAGGGGATCCATGCGACCGATGTTTTCGTTCGTCGTCTCTTCGTTCTTGTTGCTCGGGTTCGCGGGGATCGCCGGCGGCTGTGACAAGAACCACGCCGAGGGGGTCAAGCTCCTCAACGATGGCATCGAGCGTGAGCAGCTCGGGGATCGCGAGATCGCGTACGCGCTCTACGTGCGCGCGCACGGCGTCGATCCGCAGAACCATCGCGCGCTCTTCCAGATGGCGCTGATCGAGATGTACGATCGCGGCCAGCCCGACAAGGCGCTCGAGCACCTCTTGGCGGCCGAGCAGCTCGAGCCGACCGATCGCGACGTGCTCTATCAGCTCGGCCGCTACTACGCGACGCTCGAAAAGCCCGACGAGGCCAAGGCGCTTGCCTATCTCGACCGCGCACTGGCCGAGGATCCGAACTACGCGCCGGCGATGTACCACAAGGGCGTGATGCTCGCGGCCAGGGCGGAGGCCAAAGGCGCTGCCGGCGAGGACGCCAAGGGCGCGGACAAGGCCTTCCGCGAGGCGATCGCCATGGACCCGAGCTACGCGCCGGCGTGGCGCGATCTCGGCGAGCTCTACGAGCGCTACGATCAGCAGGCCGCGGCCGCGGACATCTACACGCGCGGCCTCGAGTACGCCGACGACGTGGCCGACCTGTACAACAACCTCGGCATGCTCAAGATGCAGGAGGACAAGCCCAAGGACGCCATCGCCATGTTCGACAAGGCGATCCAGCAGGGCGGCAACCGCACCGACATCATCTTCAACCTCGCCTTCGGCTTCGTCGCCGCCAACGACGTCAAGAGCGCGTTCCGCTACCTCGGCGAGTACATCAATCGCAGCGGCGCCGAGGACGCCGAGAACGTCAAGGTCGCGCACCTCCTGCGCAACGCCATGCTCGAGGAGCTGCAGAAGGAGCGGATGAAGGAGCAGGAGGGCGAGGACAAGCCCTGACGGCGCGAACACGGGCGGCCACGAGGGCCGCCCCTACCGCGCGACCAGGGGTGGCTCCGAGCAGGGGACGCCGCAGGAGAGAAGGGGCAGGCAGCTGAGGAACCCAGGAAAGGAGGAAGGCAGGAGAGCCCGTTCCTGCGCTCCTCACTTCCTGCTCTCCTGATTCCCTCTCCCCTGCAGACCGGTGATGCCTGAAGTCCGACGAGGTGGAACCGCGTGACTGCTTCCGCTTTACGGGCCGTCACATTTTCGGCAGCCACGCGTCCGCGCGAGGGCACCACGACGCCGCAATCGCGCGGCGAAGCCGTCCTTCCCGAGCGCTGATGGGGTAGACTGCGGGCGTTGGAGAACTGGTACCGGATCCAGGCCGCGCTGCTCGCCGCGGTCGTCTGTTTGGCGCTGGCGATCGCGGTGCTCTTGCGCGGGCGGCCGACGGTGCCGCCGTCACGCTTCGCGACGCTGGCGCTGAACCTCGTCGCGTGGTTCATCGCCGATGCGCTGGTGCTCGGCGAGATCTTCTACGGCACCGCAGGGCTCGCGCTGCGCGGGATCTTCGCGGCGGCGATGCCGGCCTCGCTGGTCGGCTTCTTCGCGGCCTTCTCGGCGGCCGAGGATCGCTTCGCCAGCGCGTCGGTGCTGCTCTCGCGCGTCTTGAGCGGGCTCGGGATCGCGACCGGGATCATCCTGTGGGCGACCGGCACGCTCTTCGCCGATCCGGAGGTGCACGTGAGCTCGCTGCTCGGGCTCCTGCGCTTCGGCTTCTTCGCGACGCTGGTCGCGGTGGCGATCTCGGTCGCGCTGATGGTGAGGCGCACGCGCGGGGTCGAGCTGCGCTCGGAGCGCACGCGCCTCGTCTCGCTCACGGTGGTCAGCGGCGCGGTCTTCGCGCTCGCGCTCTTCGCCTATGCGCTCGACGTCGGCGTCGCCTGGCTCGGCAACATGCTGGTCGCCGTCTACATGTTCTTCGTCTACCAGGTGATCACGCTCAGACGCATCCTCGACGCCTACGAGTTCGTCGGGCGCGTGCTGGTGCTCGGCGGCTTCGCGCTGGTGCTCTCGGTGATCTACGCGCTGCTCGTCGCGTGGTGGCGCCACGACTTCGGCCTCTTCCTCTTCAACACCATCATCGCGACGATCGTGATCCTGATCCTGCTCGACCCGCTGCGCCAGTTCGTCGAGGTGCGCTTGAACGAGCTCGTCTTCCGCGAGCGCTTCGAGTTCACGCGCCAGGCCGAGGTGATCCGGAAGTCGCTCGCCAACGTCATCGACATCGGCGGCATGACCGATCTCCTGATGAGCCGGCTCGAGGCCTCGCGCCAGGTCACGCACGCGAGCGTGTACCTGCGCGACGAGGACGGCCTGTCGATGAAGCGACTGGGCTTCGTCGGCACGGCGCCGCCGCCCCTGCTCGACGCGATCAAGGCGCGGCCGTTCCTCGCGCGCCTGGTGCAGCAGAAGGTGATGACGATCGAGGCGCTGGAGAGCGAGCGCGAGGCCCTCGTGCTGGAGCGCGAGCGCGCGCTCGAGCAGGTCGAGCGGCGGCGCGCCGACGAGGCCGGCGCCGGGCTCCAGGACGAAGCCCGCGAGGGCGCCGCGGACAAGGGCGACAAGGACGCGGCCGGTGGCGGGCCGCGCGAGGACAAGGCCGAGCGCGGCGCGGAGCCGACGCGGCCGGTCGAGGCAGCGGCCGAGCTGCAGGCGAGGATCGAGGTGCTCGACGCGATGATCGCGACGATGCGCGAGCTGGAGGCGCAGCTCGTCGCGGCGCTGGTCGGCACCGGCACGCGGCCGCAGAGCGCGGCGCTCGACCTCGACTCGGGCCCGGAGCTGCTGGGGTTCCTGGCGGTCAAGAACGAGCGCCTGCGCGAGGCGTGGTCGACCGACGAGACGCGCGCGATCGTGGCGCTGGCGGCGCAGGCGACGATCATCGTCGAGAACTCGCGCCTCTTCGATCGGATCCGCGAGCGCGATCGGCTGGCGGCGATCGGCCAGATGGCGGCGGGCCTGGCGCACGAGATCCGAAACCCGCTCGGGGCGATCAAGGGCTCGGCGCAGCTCCTGGCGGAGGTCGACCAGGAGCAGCGCGCGACCTTCCTGCAGATCATCCAGGAGGAGGTCAACCGCCTCGACTCGGTGGTGAGCCAGTTCCTGACCTATGCGCGGCCGCTCAAGGGCAAGCGCGACATGGTCGACGTCAACCAGGTGCTCGAGCGCACGCTCACGCTCATCGCGAGCGAGACGCACAGCGCCAAGGTCGAGCTGATCGCGGCGCCGAACCTGCCGGCGATCCGATCGGACCCGGAGCTGATCCGACAGGTGACCTTGAACCTCTCGCGCAACGCCATCGAGGCGATGGCGGCGCAGGGCGGCGGCAAGCTGACCATCGCCACATCGATGGCGTGGCGGGGCGGCGAGCGCGGGGCCGGCGGCGCGCGCATCAGCGGGGCGATCGAGCCGGGCCCCTACGTCAGGATCCGTTTCGAGGACGAGGGGCCGGGGATCCCGCCCGAGGTGATGGAGCGCCTGTTCATCCCGTTCTACACGACCAAGCAGACCGGCACGGGCCTGGGGCTGGCGATCTGTCAGCGCATCGTCGAGAGCCTCGGCGGCACGATCGAAGTGGCGAGCCGGACGGGGCGCGGGGCGACGTTCACGGTCTACCTGCCGACGACCGAGGTCGCCGGGCGCACGACCGTCGCGTGATGGCGGGCGGGACGGCGAGGGCCCGCGGGTAGCGACCGGCGACGGGAATTGGCGGCGGCGAGCGCGCGGTTCGGGTAGTCTTGGATGGGCGCGGCCCGAGCACGACCGCGCCGGGGAGGTCGAAATGGCAAGAGGCATGCTCACCTTGTGGTCGCTGGTGGCGCTCACGCTGCCGCTCGCGCTCGGGATCGGCGAGGTCCGGGCCGAGGCGCCGATCCCCGAGCGGCTCTGGACCGAGAAGCCGGTGACCAAGGCGCTCGACCCGGACGCGCCGGTGTCGATGCGGGCGTTCTCGAAGCTGGCCAAGGAGCTGTCGCCGGCGGTGGTCAACATCAACGTCGAGCGCAAGGCGGTTGCGCTGCCGTTCATGCCGGGCGGCGGGACCGGGCTCGGCACGGGCTTCATCGTGCACGCCAGCGGCTACGTCCTGACGAACAACCACGTGATCGCCGGCGCCGACGCGATCACCGTGCGCCTGGCCAACGAGCACGAGTACCCGGCCACGGTGGTCGGCCGCTACGAGCCGCTCGACGTCGCGCTGCTCAAGGTCGAGCCGAGCGAGCCGCTGACGGCGGCGCCGCTCGGGCGATCGGAGACGCTGGAGATCGGCGAGTGGGTGATCGCGATCGGCAACCCCTTCGGGCTGAACCACACCGTGACGGCGGGGATCGTCTCGGCCAAGGGGCGGCGCGACGTGACCCCCGGCAACGAGGCGGCGCACGCGCGCTTCATCCAGACCGACGCGAGCATCAACCCGGGCAACTCGGGCGGGCCGCTCATCAACATTCGCGGCGAGGTGGTCGGGATCAACACGGCGATCAACGCGGCGGGTCAGGGGATCGGCTTCGCGGTGCCGATCGACATGGTCAAGACGGTCTTGCCGCAGCTCGCCAAGGGGCGCGTCAACCGTTCGTACCTCGGGGTGCTCGTCGGGCCGGTGAACAAGGAGGTCGCGCGCAAGGTCGGCATGGAGCGGGCGCGCGGCGCGCTGGTCACCGACGTCAAGCCGGAGACGCCGGCGGCGCGCGCGGGCGTGACCAAGGGCGACGTGATCACGCGCTTCGACGGGCAGGCGATCGAGCACTGGGACGACCTGCCGTGGCTCGCGTCGACGGCGGGCGCGGCGCGGGCGGTGAAGATCGAGGTCAACCGGCAGGGCAAGGCGCGCGAGCTGTCGGTGACGCTGGCGCCGTTCCCCGAGGAGACGAAGGCGGCCAGGCGTGACCCGAGCGCGCTGGGTGTGGTGGTCACGGCGCTGCCCGCCGCCCGGGCCGAGGCGATCGGGATCGAAGCGGGCGAGGGCGTGGTGGTCGAGGAGGTGAAGAAGGGATCGCTCGCCGCGGTGATCGGGATCATGCCCGGCGACGTGATCGCGCAGGTGAACTACGAGGCGGTCTCCGGCGGAGCGGCGGGGTTCGAAGCGCTCGTGGCGGCGGTGCCCGAGGGGCAGCCGCTGGCGCTGACCATCAAGCGCGGCTCGCGCTTCATCTTCAAGGTCATCCCCTGAGATGGCGCTCGCGCTCGTCGTGGCGATGACGCTTGCGGCCGCGCCGCCGCCGGTGGCGTCGGAGGAGGCGAGCGTCTTGATCGCCGAGGCGGTCGCGCTGGACGCGACGAAGATCGCGAAGGCGTGGCGCGAGGTGGCGGCCGACGCGGCGCCGCTGGCGATCGAGGCGCGCGACGGGCGCCTGGTGGTGACGGTCGCCGGGGTCGGCGAGGCGGTGGTGCGCGTCGAGGCGGGGCGGCTCGAGGGCGCGGCGGCGGCGTTCTCGCGCGGGCTCTCGGCGTTGATCTCCGACGAGGCGGCGCCGGCGCACGGCGCGCGGGTGGTGATCGCGCTGACGAAGGGGCCCAAGGTCGCGCGCAGCGCGGCGATGGAGGCGCTGGCGCGGCTCGGGCTCGGCGTGATGCGCGCGGTGGACGGCGTGGGCGTGCACTTCGCGGCGGGGCAGGTGCTGCACCCGAAGGGCTTCGCGGCCGGGGTGCTGAGGGACCGCCTGCCGCTTTCGTGGCTCTGGGTCGGGATCGAGCTCGGCGGGACCAAGGACGCGCTCAGGCTCATGAGCCGTGGCCTCGGCGAGAGCGGGCTGAGGGAGCTCGTGCTCGAGGTGAAGCGGCAGGACATCGGCTTCGCGATCCAGAGCTTCTACGAGCTCGTCGCGCTGGTCCTCGCCCGAGGCAGCGACTATCCCGATGGACATGAGCTCGCGCGCGAGGACGCGCCGGCCTTCGTCGTGCGCCACGGCGACGAGGGCGGCGTCGGGGTGTGGCGCATCGCGTTCTCGGCCCCGCCTCCCAAGTAGCGGGGATTACAGGCGGAAATCGTCCTTGCAGGCCTTGCGGCTGCCGAGGTTGATGCACATGACCTGGCCGGTGATGTGGGTGCACTCGGGATCCAGGTTCGGCTGGCTCGGGGGGATGAGCGCGTAGTGGCCGGCCTTGACGGTGCGGCCGGGCTCGACCTCCCACTCGTAGAGGGTGAGGCGGCCGCGATCGACGCAGCAGTTGCTGTCGCAGAGCGCGGTCATCATGAGGTGGCCGGGGTCCTCCGAGATGACGAGGGCCGAGGTCCAGCCGCGCTCCTGCATGAGCAGCGTCGAGTAGTAGAGGTTCTCGTCGGTGTGCTCGGCGCGCGGCTCGTCGACGATGGCGTCGTCGGCGATCCCGTAGGCGACGAGGAGCGCGCGCAGGGCGTGGGCCTCGACGTGGGCGTTGTGAACGGCGGCGCCCGAGACGATGAAGCGGGAGGCGAGGCCGGCCTCGTGCAGATCGACGGCGATGAGCGCGCGCTGGATCTGACAGCGCGACGGGGTGCCGTCCTCGTTGGAGGGACAGCCGAGCACGATGGCGGTATCGTGCGGCGCGGCGACGCAGCCCTCGGCCCTGGGCCACGGGCCGTAGGGAAATGGCGGCAGCGGGCCGGGGTAGAGCTCCTGGAGCGAAGGCACCGGGCAGCTCGCCGGGTCCGTGGGATCCGGAGCGGTGTCGGGTTGGGGCGCGGTGTCGGG
>WYBB01000165.1 GCA_011526585.1 Deltaproteobacteria bacterium | reverse complement strand
GGGACGAGGGCGATGGCGGGAGCGAGGCGCATCCGGGATCCTCCGTGGCGGACGAAGGCAGGACCGGATGCGGGCGGTCGGTAAACCGGGTTCGCTCAGGAGCGGTCGGCGGGCGTGAGCACCGTGTGTGCGGCGAGCACGCCGGTGGCGGCGGCGCGCTCCATGAGCGCGCTGGGGAAGGGGGTGTGCGCGAAGTCGCCGGCGAGCGCCAGGCGCGGGATCGGGGTGCGCACGCGCGGGCGGCGCTGGTAGGAGCCGGGCGGAAATGCCGGGCAGTCCTGGCGGTGGAGCCAGACCTCGTGCAGCGCGCGCGCGGGAGCGAGCTCGGGGTAGAGGCGGTCGAGGCCGTGACGGAGCTCGCGCTTGAGCGAAGGCTCGTCGATCGGGTCGAGGCCGTAGGCGTGCAGCTCGACGACCGAGCCGCCGGTCTTGTCGGCCCAGGCGCGTGACTCGGCTTCGAAGCGCTCGTAGATCGAGATGTTGTCGAGGCGGCCGAGGCCGGTCGTGCCGGCGAAGGGATCGCGCTCGGCGTCGGGGCGGCGGTCGAGGAAGAGGCGCCAGACCGCAAAGGGCGCGGTAACCTCGAGCGCGAGCAGGGTCTCGGCCAGCGTGCGGCCGCTCGCGTCGCGCGTGACGTCGTCGGCCAGGAGCGGGCTCTGACGGGCGATCGCGTGCAGGCCGGGGACCTCGGTGGCGAGCACGACGGCGTCGGCGGTGAGCGGTGTGTCAGCGGTCTCGACGGCGAAGCCGTCACCGTGGCGCGCGATCGCGCGCGCCGGGCGTGAGGTCTGGAGCGTCACGCCGTGGCGCTCGAGCCAGGCGCTCCACGGGTCGATGAACGCCGGGGCGAAGGCGTCGTCGAGCACGTCGAAGACGAGTCCTTCGGGGTTGGCGGTGAAGTAGAAGCGGAACATCATGAGCAGCTCGGCCGCGCTCATCTCCGCTTCGGGGTTGAAGAAGCTGTGGGCGAAGACATCGAAGAGCATGCGCCGCGCCATCGGCGGGAAGCGCAGGCCATCGAGGTAGTCCTTGGCGCTCTCGCGATCGTAGCGCGCGAGGTCCTTGCCGGTGAGCATCGCCAGGGCGCGCCGCACGTCGACGCGCGTGAGGTCGGCGAGCGACATCCAGCGCCGGCCGCGCAAGGCGACGGCGATGACGTTCCAGGGCGTCTTCTTCGGCAGCGCGTCGAAGCGCATGAGCGCGCCGTCGGGGCCGAGGATCGGATAGTCGGCGAGCGGCACGAGGCGCGACAGCGTCGGGTCCCAGCGGCGCATGAGCCCGCGCAGGTAGGCGTACTGACGGAAGAAGGCGTGAAAGCCGCGCTCCATGTGCAGGCGCGTGCCGTCGGGCAGGGTGATCGGCCACGAGGCGACGCGGCCTCCGAGCCAGCGCTCGCGCTCGAGCACGGTCACGGCGACGCCGCGCTCGGCGAGCGTGGTGGCCGCGGCGAGCCCGGCGATCCCGCCGCCGATCACGATGGCGGAGCGCGGTCGCGTCATGCGCGCGGCCGGCGCGCGAGGAAGGAGTGCACGATGCCGCGCTGCCAGCCGTTCATCGGCAAGGTGTGCACGTCGACGTAGCCGTGGCGGCGCAGGCGCTCCTCGAAGGCGGTGACGCCGTCGAAGCGCTCGACCGACTCGCGCAGGTAGCGCCACATGCGCAGGTTGCGGGTGAAGGCGACGCCGAGCGGGGTGATGACCGTGCGCGAGACCGTGTTCCAGAGCGCTCGCGCGAGCGCCGAGTCGGCGACCGAGTACTCGTGAAAGCAGATCGGCGCGCCCGGGGCGAGGAGCGGCAGGAGGTTCGCGAGGCAGCGATCGGGATCGGGCACGTTGCGGATCCCGTAGGCCATGAGGATCCCGTCGAAGGGTGGGGCGTCGTCGCCGGTGAGCACGGCCGCGGGATCGGTGGCGTCGCCGACGACGAAGCGCATCTGCGGGCGTGGGCCGCGCGGGGTGATCGCGCGGGCGGCGTGGGAGATCATGCCGGCCGAGGCGTCGAGGCCGACGATGCGCGCGGCGTCGGGGTAGGTCGCCAAGAGCGCGCGCGTCGACAGGCCGGTACCGCAGCACAGATCGAGGATGCGCGCGTGCGGCGCGAGGTGCAGGCGCTGGGCGGACCAGGCGAGGTGGGTGGTATAGCCGGGGTTGAGCCGCGTGAGGAGGTCATAGCGGCGCGCGATCGCGTCGAAGTCGTCGATCACCTCGGCGCGGCCGGCGGGGAAGACGCTGGTGGCGCCGGCGGCGCTGGCTTCCTGGGCCGGGGATCCGGCCATGCTCGGTGGGGACATCGGGCCTCGAGTCGTATACAAGGGGCGATGCGCGCGGCGCGCTCCCACGAACGGCGCTCGCCAGCGCTCGCGCTTTGTACCGGAATGTGTCGCGCGCGTCGATCGTTACCGCTCGCCGCCCACCGAAGGCCATGATCGCTCGTCACCTGCTCGCCGCCATGTCGTCGTCGCTCGCGCTCGCGCTGGCGACCGAAGCGGCGTCCGCGCAGACCTTGCCGACCCTGCCGCCGCCGGCCGCGCCCGCCTCGTCGACGGCGACCCTGGCGAGCCAGCTCGTCGGCGTGCTCACGGCGCCGCCGGCGCCCGAGCTCGGCGGCAGCGCGGCGCTCGGCGGGGCGCGGGTGGCGATCGCGGTGACGCTGACGGCCGAGGGCGCACGCGGGGCCGAGCTCGGCGCCTTCGTCGCCGACGCGATCGAGGCGCGCCTGTCGGCGATGGCGGGCTTCGGGAGGCGGGTCGCATCCGATGAAGAGGCGACCGAGCGGATCGAGGTCGCGCTCGCGGTGAGCGACGGGCACCTGCAGGCGACGGCGCGGCGGCGCGCGCTGCCGAAGAACCTCTGGGAGGTGATCGCGGGCGGCACGGGGCGTGTGCTGGCGACGGCGTACGCCAACGTACCGATCGATCTCGAGCTGCGCTCGTTGCTCGGGCTCGGTCGCCGCGACGTGCGCCTCGACGCGCTGCGCGTGGTGCCGGTGGCGAAGAAGAGCCTGCCGGCGCTCATGCGCGCGCGCGCGCTCGACTGCGCCATCGCCGATCTCGACGGCGATCGCGACCCGGAGCTCGCGGTCCTGCAGAGCGACGCGCTGCGCGCGGTGCGCTGGACCGAGGGCGGGTTCTCGCGCGAGCTCGGGGCGATCCCGCTCGAGGTGCTGCCGCCGAGCGAAGCCCCGCTGCGCGAGCCGCTCGGGCGGGTGCTGATCGTGACGCGCGAGGGTGGTGACAGGGTCCTCGTCGCGGCGAGCTCGGACCGCGCCGAGCCGCTGGTGGCGGGTCTCGGCGCGGCGGGCCTGCACCGCCTGGCGTTGACCTTCCAGGCCGGTTGGCCGCTCTACGTGACCGGCGCCGATCGCTTCGTCGCGGCACCATGGCCACGCGCGATCGACAGCCTCGAGGGCGGCCTCACCGAGGCGCGACTGGGCGCTGGCGGCGCGACGTGGATCGGCGGGGCCTCGCGCGTGCATGACGTGCGCGCGTTCGCCGCCGGCGGGCGCGGGGCCATCGTCGCGGCGCTGGTCGGCGGCGGGGTGCGCATCTTGCCGGGCGGTGACGTCGCTCAGGCGGGCACCGTCTCGGCGCTGATCGACTTCGACGCCGACGGCGCGAGCGAGCTCCTGACCTCCTCGCAGGCCTTGAGCGGCCCCGACCGCCTGACGCTGTCGCGCGCGCCGGGGCAGGTCGGGGGCAGGACCGCGGGCGCCACGTTGTGGATGGGATCGGTGCCCGCGCCGGTGACGGCGATGTGCGCCGGCGACGTCGACCGCGACGGCTACGACGAGGTGATCGTCGCGACCTGGGACGGGCTCCTTGCGGAGCTGATCATCGTGGTGCCGCGGTGATGCGCACGCGCGCGCGCCGCCTCCTGCTCGCCGTGTGCGCGCTGGCGCTGGGACTCGGCTCGGCCGCGCAGGGCGCGGGTCGGCGCCCCTACGGCGGAGCGATCGACGTGCCGGTGCGGGACCTCTCGGGCCTCGCCGATCCGCACCTCGTGACGACGCGCTCGGGGCGCCTGGTGGCGAGCCTCGTGCACGGCCGCCTCTATCGCGTGGTCGGATCGACGATCGTGCCGGATCTCGCGGCCGGTCCGGGCACGTGGTCGGCCGATGTGCTGACCGTGCCGCTCTCGGCGCACGCGCGCTTTCACGACGGGCGTCCGGTCGAGCCGGCCGACGTGGTCGCGAGCCTCGAGCGGCTGCAGGCGCTCGGCGACAAGAGCCCGATCGGGAGGATCGCGCAGGGGCTGCAGGTGAGCGAGGCGCGCGGCGCGCGCGCGGTCGTGATCGCCGCGCGCGGCGCCGTGCCGGACGAGGTGCGCGCGCTCCTGGCCAGGCCCGAGGCGGCGATCCTGCCGCGCGGGCGACCGGGCGTGGGCGCCGGGCCGTTCAGGCCGAAGGGGCCCGGCGCCGCGGAGCGCCTGGTGCTGGTGGCGTGGGAGGGGCACGCGCGCGGGCGACCGTGGCTGCAGGAGGTGCGGCTGGAGATCGTGCCGGCGGCGCGCGAGGAGGCGGCGTTCCGCTTCGGTGAGATCGAGCTCGCCTTCGAGCCGCTGCGCTCTACGCCAGCCGGTGCGTGGTCGGTGCGCGGTGGGTGGACGAGCTGGTTCGCGATCCTCGCGCCGCGCGATCGCGGCGAAGGTGGGGCGGCCGTTCGTGCCTGGGTGCGGCGCGCGATGCTCGAGGCGCGCCTCGGGCGCTACGTCGATGGGCGCACCTCGTCGGCGGCGACGCCTTGGCCGGAGGCGATCGCGCCGATCTCGTCAGCGGCAGAGCGGAGGACCGGCGCGGTCGCGCGTGAGACGATCGTCGTCGCGTACGCCGACGGCGAGCCCGGCAGCGAGGAGCTGGCCAAGGCGGTGCGCGATGTGCTGCGCCCGGCGGCGCGGACCGACGCGCGCGTCACGGTCGTGCGAGGGCTCGACGCCGAGAGTGCGCTGGCAGCGCGCGAGCCGGCGTGGGACGTGGCGCTGGTGCGTTGGGAGTGGGCGGCGCTGACCAAGGCGCAGGCGGCCTTCGAGCTGGCGTACGCGCTCGGGCTCGAGGGGCCGAGCGCGCACGAGGTGCTCGGTCGCAGGGTAGGGGAGTGGGCGCGGCGCGTCGTCGAGCGCGACGCGGCGCTGGCGGTGGTGCACGTAGAACGGCCCGCGACGTTGCGCGGCAAGATCCGCGGCGTCGAGCCGTCGGGGCCGCTGCCCGAGCTGGTCGACGCGTGGTCCGGAGCCTTGTGAGATGAGGCTCGTCACCAAGCTCACGCTGGCGTTCCTGGTGATCACCGTGCCGATCATCGGCGTCGGCGGCTACCTGCTCGTCGACAACGCCCAGACCGCCTTCGAGGAGCGCTTCGAGCAGCGCATCTCCGGGATCGAGCAGGGCGTGCAACAGCGACTCGAGCAGGTCGCCGCCGAGCTGGAGCGCGCGCTCGATCACATCGCCGACGACCCGATCATCAGGCGCGAGCTGCTCGAGCCGCTCGGCCGCGGGCGCTTCTACGAGGGAGGGGACGGCGAGATCGACTACGAGCGCGCCATCGTGCGCGACGCGCGCCGGCTCATGACCTCGGCGGTGCTCGACACGCTGCGCATCGTCGACCTCGAGCGCAAGGGGCACGTGATCGCGCTCGGACATCGCAGCGGGCTCGAGGAGACCGATCCCGAGCTGCGCGAGTTGATCGAGCGCCACAGCGAGTCGGCCTTCTTTCGCCACGAGCGCATCGAGAACGACGCGACCGGCGGCACCGACGCGGTCTGGACGCTGCAGGTCGCGCACGTCATCGGCGGTGGACCCGGGCTCGAGAAGGTGCGCGTCGCGCTGGTCGGCGGTCGCATCGTCGATCGGCGCCTGGTCGACGATCTGCGCGTGGTCGCGGGGATCGGCACCGCGGTCGTCCTCGACGACGTCGCCGGTCGGCGCGTGGCGGCGACCTTCGACGGGGCCGAGCCGCCGGCGGTCGAGGGCGGCTACGCGTCGCAGCGCCGCGCGCTCAGGAACCCGACCAGCCCCGAGCCGGTGGCGAACCTGCGCGTCTACGTGCCGAAGACCGAGCTCGTGGCCGGGCGACGCGCGCTCCTGACGATGGCGGCGGCGCTGGCGGGCAGCGCGGTCGGGGTCGCGCTCCTGATGGGCTTCCTCGTCGCGCGCCGCATGTCCAAGCCGCTGGAGGCGTTGGCGCAGGCCGCCGCGGAGGTCGCGGTCGGGCGCCGCGATCGGCAGGTGCCGGTGCCGCGTGGCGGCGACGAGGTGGCGCAGCTCACCCGCGCGTTCAACCAGATGACGCTCGAGCTCGCGCGCTCGGAGGAGGAGCTCCGGCAGAGCGAGCGCGTCGCGGCGTGGCGCGAGATCGCGCGCCGCATCGCGCACGAGATCAAGAACCCGCTGTCGCCGATCCAGATGTCGATCGAGATGCTCAAGAAGGTATGGGACCGCAAGCACCCGGAGTTCGAGAAGATCTTCCACGAGTCGACCGCGACGATCCTCGAGGAGGTCGACCGCATGAAGCGCATCGTCAGCGAGTTCTCGGACTTCGCGCGCATGCCGGCGCCGCGACCGCTGCCGACCGATCTCGGCGAGCTCGTGACGCAGGTGGTGACGCTCCTGCGCGAGGCCGCGCCGGGTGTCGCGGTCGAGGTGTACGCCGACGAGGCGCTCGTCGCGTCGGTCGACCCCGATCAGATCCGGCAGGCGGTGATGAACCTGGTCAAGAACGCGTGCGAGGCGGTGCAGGCGGATCGCGCCAGCGGCGCCGCCGCGCGCGAGCCCGGCCGGGTGGAGGTGCGCGTCGAGCACGACGATCCGGAGCGCGGGCAGGTGCGCATCGTCGTCACCGACAACGGGCCGGGCATGACCGCCGAGACGCGCCAGAAGCTCTTCACCCCGTACTACACGACCAAGTCGAGCGGCACCGGCCTGGGCCTTGCGATCGTGCGCCGCATCGTCGAGGAGCACGACGGCCAGATCCAGGTCGACTCCGAGCCCGGCGTCGGCACGCGCTTCGTCGTGCGTATGCCGATCGGGTCCGCCCGATGAGGTCGGATCACCGCTCGGTGTCGGTGTCGTCTTCGTCGACGAAGAGGTTGGGGCACTTCGCCTCGACCGCCTGGCACGAGGCGGGCTTGTCCTCGTAGGCCTGGAAGTCGGCGGCGCTCATGCTGCACGACAGGCGGCTGGCGATCGTCTTGACGACGCTGGTGGTGTCGGTGAAGCACGCCTGCAGCTCGGCGACGGTCGCCGTACATCCGTCGAGGCGCGCCTGGTCGCACTCGAGATCGGTGCCGCTGACCTCGAGCTCGGCGTCGTCGAGGCACGCCTCGGCGGTCGCCTCGCACGCCTCGCGGTTGCCGCCGCTGAAGGCGGCGCCGAGGAAGTAGCAGGTGATGCGGCGCTGGGTCGCCGGCGGCACCTGCTGGTCGAAGTAGGTCGCGAGCTCCTGGCAGAAGGCGTCGCGCTCGGCGGTCGAGAGCTCGCCGGCGACCTGGTTCGTGTCTTCGACGCTCTCGCTCTGGAACGGGTCGGCGGTGACGGTGCCGCCACCGTCGCCGTCGTCGCCGCACGCGGCGGACATGAGCGGCGAGAGCAGGAGCGCGCTGGCGGCGAGGAGCTTCATCATCATGGTCGATTCCTGTCGTGGTTTCGCAGAGGGCGGCTGCCGACGGCCTTTGGCCTGGGATATTCAGGCGCGGGTCGTCAGAAAGCAGCCTGGCCGACGGCGCGCGGGAACGGCACCACGTCGCGGATATTGACCATGCCGGTGCAGAACATCACGGCGCGCTCGAAGCCGAGGCCGAAGCCCGCGTGCGGCACGGCGCCGTAGCGGTTCAGATCGAGGTACCAGGTGTAGTCCTCGAGGCGCATGCCGAGCTCGACGATGCGCCGCTCCAGTCGTTCGAGGCGGTGCTCGCGCTGCGAGCCGCCGATGATCTCGCCGATACGCGGCACGAGCACGTCCATCGCCGCGACGGTCTTGTCGTCGTCGTTGGCGAACATGTAGAACGACTTGATCTCCTTGGGGTATCCGGTGATCATCACCGGGACCTTGAAGTGCTCCTCCGTGAGGAAGCGCTCGTGCTCGGACTGCAGGTCGGCGCCCCACTTCACCGGGAACTCGAAGGCGCGACCGGAGCGCTCGAGGACCTCGATCGCCTCGGTGTAGCTGATGCGCACGAAAGTCGCGGTGCGCGTCGTCTCGAGCGTCTTGACCAGGTCCTTGTCGACGAACTTGCCGAGCAGCTCGACGTCGTCGCCGCGCTCGGCAAAGACCGTGTCGATGAGCGCCTTGAGGTAGCTCTCGGCGAGATCCATGTCGTCGTGGATGTCGAAGAAGGCCGCCTCGGGCTCGATCATCCAGAACTCGGCGAGGTGCCGGTTGGTGTTGGAGTTCTCGGCGCGGAAGGTCGGGCCGAAGGTGTAGACGCGCCCGAGGCCGTAGGCGAGCGCCTCGGCGTTGAGCTGCCCCGACACCGTCAGCATCGCCGGCCGCCCGAAGAAGTGGTCCTTGGTGCTCGCCTTGACCTCGAACATCGCGCCCGCGCCCTCGCAGTCCGACGCGGTGATGATCGGCGTGTGCACGTAGTGGAAGCCCTGGGCCGCGAAGAAGCGGTGCGTCGCCTGCGCCAGCGCGGCGCGGATGCGGAAGACCGCCCCGAAGACGTTCGAGCGCGCGCGCAGGTGCGCGATCGAGCGCAGGAACTCCATGGAGTGGCCCTTCTTCTGGAGCGGGTAGCTCTCCTGATCGGCCAGGCCGAGGACCTCGACGCGGGTCGCCTTGAGCTCGAGCGCCTGGCCCTTGCCGGGCGAGGCGACGATCTCGCCGGTCACCGCGACCGACGCCCCGGTGCCGACGTGGGTGAGCTCGGCGTGCCCCTCGATCCCCGGGTCGATCACCGCCTGCAGGGTCTTGAGCGACGAGCCGTCGCCGAGCACGAGGAAGGTGACCGCCTTGGAGTCGCGGCGGCTCCTCACCCAGCCGTACGCGGTCAGCGTCTGCCCGATCTCGGCCTTGTCCAGGATGTCGATGATGCGCGGTTTCGCCATGCGCCTCTCATAGCCGCTCGCGAAATCCGCGTGAACCCCAAACGAAAAGGGGTGGCTCGACGTCGCGAGCCACCCCGATGGGACATGGGCCGACGCTCGGCCGGCCAGCCGAGCTAGAACAGGTTGCGCCGCATGCCGCCGAGGATCTTGAACTCGATGCGGCGGTTCTCGGCGCGGCCCTTGGCGGTCTTGTTGTCCGCCTTGGGCATCGTCTCGCCGTAGCCCTTCGCGTCGACGCGCCCGGCGTCGATGCCCTTGCCGACGAGGTAGGCCTTGACGGCGTCAGCGCGCTCCTGCGAGAGCGTCATGTTCTTGTCGTCCGGGCCCTGGTCGTCGGTGTGGCCCTGGATCTCGACGCGCAGCTTGGGATAGCGCTGCAGCACCTCGACCGCCTCGTCGAGCGTCTTGTTCGACGCACGCCGGATCGTCGCCCGGCCGGCGTCGAAGGTGATGCCCTTGATCGAGCCCGAGAACTTCTGCACCTCGGCCGGCAGACAGCCCGCCTCGGCCTCGGTGCCCGCCTGGTCGGGGCACTTGTCGTCCTTGTCGGGCACGCCGTCGCCGTCCTGATCCGGGCAGCCCTTGGTGTCCTCGGGCCCCTTGTCGTTGGGGCAGGCGTCATCGGCGTCGATGATCCCGTCGCCGTCGGTGTCGGGCGGCGGGCAGCCCTTGTGCTCCTCGACACCCTTGACGTCCACGCAGCGGTCGACGTCATCGGGCACGCCGTCACCGTCGGTGTCGGGGCAGCCCGAGTACTCGACGACGCCCGCGACCGCCGGGCAGCGATCATCGGCGTCGGGGATGCCGTCGGCGTCACCGTCGGGCGGCGCCTCGACCTTGGGCGTCTCTTCGACGATCGGTGCGGGGCAGCACGCACCCAAGCCGAGTCCGAGCGTCGAAACGGTGGCGATGACCGCCAAAGGAAGTGAGAGGCGACGGATACTCATGGGGCCCTCCTCGAACGAAGCCGGCTGCGAGCTTTGCATGAGTCTCGCGGCCTTGCAAGCCACGCCCGAATTCTTGGCGCACCCCGCGCAGAGCCCCGCCCGGTGCGGACTCACCGCCGGTCGGACCCTACGGCGTGACCTCGCTCACCTCGATCGAGAGGCGTGTGCAATCCGAACCATAGTAGGGTGCGGCGAAGACGTAGATCGTCTGGCCGGCCTCGACCGCGACCTCGATCTCCTCGCCGAGCTCGATCTCCGCGTCGGCGCTGTCGATGCAGCTGCCGAGCGTCCCCCCTGCCGGACACTGAGCGCTCGCGCTCAGGACCAGGTCCACCGGATCGCCGAGGCCATCGGTGTCGAGCGACTGCACGAAGATCCGGAGCGTCGTCGCCTCGCTCGCGGTGTAGCGATAGACCGCCTCCGCGCCCGAGTAGCCGACACAGCTCACGTCATCGGGCTCGTAGTCGCGCGCCAGCAGGCAGGTGTCGACGCTCTCGTCGGTCCACGGCAGGGCCCCGATCGCGATCGCCGAGTCGCCGCACACGTCGCCCGCCGGGCTCGGGCACAAGACCGGCTCATTCGCGCGGCACTCGGTGTCGTCGCAGTCGACCGCCCCGTCGCCGTCGTTGTCGACCGTGTCGTCGCAGATCTCGTCCGCGAGCCTCGTCACCGAGAGCGTCGCCACCCCGCAGCCCGTCGCGTATCCGTCCGCCAGGATCCAGAAGCTCTGACCGGCCGTGGCCGTCAGCGTCAGCGCCTCCACCGCGGCGCTCACCCCGTCGTCGACGCCCGCCACGCACGCCGCGACGCTGCCGCTCGGGCAGGCCTCGCCCTCGACGACGTTGATCACGCTGTCGAAGGTCGGCGTCGACGCAATCCCGCTCGTGAGCGACACCGCGTAGTCGCCGTCCTCGGGCGCGACGAAGTGGACCATCACGTCGCCGGCCGAGCCCATCGTGCGACACCCGCCGGTCGAGCTCTGCGCGAGGTCGTTGTCGTGCCCGCAGGTCGAGAACGTCGCCTGCCACGTGGTCGCCTCGACCCTCGGCGCGCTCGCGCACGTGTCGCCGACGAGGCCGACGGGGCACGCAGCGTCCTCGGCGCAGTCCGGGTCGTAGCAGTCCGCGACTCCGTCCTGGTCGTCGTCCTCGCCGTCGCCGCACGCGTCGGCGCCGTTGGCCGCCTCGTTGCAGAGCGGCGAAGCATCGCAGCTCGTGTCGGCGCAGTCGATCTTGCCGTCGGCGTCGTTGTCGAGCTTGTCGTCGCAGACCTCGATGCACTCGGGCACCTGGTCGCACGCGGCGTCCGCGCAGTCCGCGAGGCCGTTGACGTCGTTGTCGACCCCGTCGCCGCACACCTCGGCCCCGACCTTCCACAACGCGATCTCCGAGCGCCCGCAGCCGCTCGCCCAGCCGCCGGCGATCACCCACAAGACCTCGCCGGCCGCCGCGCTCACCGTGACGGCCTCGGGATCGCCCGAGTCCGAGCCACCCGCGCAGCTCGTCAGCGGGCTCGTCGGGCAGCTCGCGCCCTTGACCACGTTGACGAGCGCGTCATAGCTCGACGCGCCGCCGACGCCGGGGTCGAAACGCACGCGGTAGTCGCCGGCCTCGGCGACCTCGTAGCGCACGAGTACGTCGCGTGGCGTGCCGGAGGACGACTGACAGCCGCCGGTCTCGTCCGCGGTGAACGCGTTGGTGTAGTTGCAGACGTCGACGACCTGCTTCCAGAGCGCGCCGCTCGCCTCGAGCGGGCTCGCGCAGCCGTCGCCCGGGATCCCGTCGGGGCACTCCGCGGTGCCGGCGCAGTCGATGTCGAAGCAGTCGCTGACGCCGTCGCCGTCCTCGTCGAGGCCGTTGCCGCACGCGCCGGGACCGTTCTCGGCCTCGTTGCAGTTCGGCGCCAGCGCGCAGTCGTCCACGTCGGCGCAATCGGCGAGGCCGTCGCGGTCGTTGTCGCTCTCGTCGTCACAGACCTCGGGATCGACCGCGTAGACCGCCACGCGCGCCACTCCGCACGCCGGCTCCTCGAACCAGTCGTCGCCGTAGGCGCTGACGATGAGCCACGCGTGCTCGCCCGCCGTGAGCGACATCGAGACGCGCTGGGTGTCGAAGGCGTCGCTCGCGCCGTCGCACGCCGTCACCGCCGAGCTCGGGCAGGTCTCGCCGAGCACGAGGTTCACGATCGAGTCCACCGAGGACGAGCGCACCTCCGCCAGGTACTGCCCGTCCGCGGGCGCGACGAAGCCGAGCACCGCGTCCGGCGACTCGAAGGTCGGCAGCACGCAGCTCCCGTCGTCGGTGAACATGAAGTCGACGCCGAACTCGCAGGTGTCGATGGCGAGCTCGGTCGCGAGCGTGTCGATCATCGCCGGGTCCGAACAGTTGTCGCCGGCCGGCGGCGGGCACGCGACGATGTCGCTGCGGCAGTCGCTGTCGTCGCAGTCGACGTCCTCGTCGCCGTCGTTGTCGACGCCGTCGTCGCAGTTGCCGACCTCGACGCAGTGCGCGCGATCGAAGGCGCAGTCGGCGTCGGCGCAGTCGACGTCGCCGTCGTTGTCGCCGTCGCTGCCGTCGGCGCAGTCGAGCTCGGCGTTGGCGCTGGTCGCGCGCCGCGCCGTCAGCGTGAAGTCGCCGCTGTTGGACGCGCTCGAGTTCGACCAGCCGTCGACGATCACGAAGACCGGCACGTCGGCGACCAGGTCGACCACGATGCGCTCGCCGCCGGTGCCGGCGCGCTCGACCCCGAAGCACACGGACCCGCCGGCGAACGCGCAGTCGCTCGTCACCGTGATCGCGTCGTCGAAGTCGCTGACCGTCTCGAAGACGTACTTGCCGGTCGCCGGGGGCGTGAAGCGATAGGCCGCATCCGGCGCCGCGATCCCGAAGCTGTCCGAGAGGCTGCTCGCCACCGTGCAGGTCGCGCTGGTCGTGCCGTAGTCCGAGGTCCGCCCGGTCGTCGTGCCCTGCACCGGCACGTCGAGCGCGAGCGTCGCCGCCGTCTCGCACGTCTCGCCGACGACCAGGCACGCCGCCTCGCGGCCGCAGTCCGGGTCGTCACAATCGGTGAGGCCGTCGCCGTCGTCGTCGCTCTCGTTGGCGCAGCCGCCCTCGTAGGTCGCCTCGTCGCAGTTGTCGGCCGCGTCGCAGTCGGGATCGGCGCAGTCGATGCGGCCGTCGCCCTCGTCGTCGAGCCCGTTGTCGCACGAGCCGGCCGTCGCCTCGTTGCACAGCGGCGAGCCGTCGCAGTCGGCGTCTGCGCAGTCGCCCGCGCCGTCACCGTCGTCGTCCGCGCCGTTGTTGCAGCCCTCTTCGTAGCTGCTCTCGTCGCAGCGCGGATCGTCGCCGCACTGCGGGTCGGCGCAGTCGACGAGCGTGTTGTCGTCGTTGTCGAGGCCGTCGTCGCAGTCCTCGCCGATGGCGATCGAGAGCGCGAACGCACCCGCGATCGCCGTGTCGTTGCTCCAGCCGTCGACGAGCAGGTAGTAGCGCGTGTTGGCGACGAGCTCGACGCGCAGGACCTCGGGCACGCCCTGGCCCTGGTCGGAGGCGCCCTGGCAGGTCAGCGCCGAGAAGCCGTCCTCGCCGATCGGCGGGCAGGCGTCGGTCACCATGAGCCCGGGGTCGTAGTCGCCGCTCGGCGTGAGCTCGATGCGGTAGGTCCCGCTGATGGCGGGCGTGAACGCGTAGACCAGGTCGGGCGAGGCGTCGCCCCAGAGGCTCTGCCCCGCGGGCCCACCGCAGGCGGCGCCGGTCGTGTAGATGTAGTCGTCGCCCGCCCCGCTGGTGTCGCCTTCGTCCGTAAACGGCAGCGCCGGATCGGCGAAGTCGACGAGCGCGTCGCAGCGGTCGCCCCGGGCGATCGCCAGCTCACCCGGCGTGACGACCTCCTGGTCGACCTCGTCCGGCGTGGTGTCGCCGCTCGTGTCCTCGCTCGTCTCGGGCGCGACCTCGCTCGTGTCGATCGCAGTGTCGGGCGCGGTGTCGGGCGCGTTCGTGTCGTCGCTCCCATCGGGTCCGACCTCTGCGCTCACCTCGCCGTCGCCAACGGCGGTATCGACCTCGCTGCCGTCGCCCTGTCCGGGGCTCGCGTCGTCGCCACAGGCGACGGCGAGGACGATGATGAGCCCAGCCGAAATCCACGTCGTGGTGCGCATGCTGCCTCCGATCGAACCGCGCGCGGCCAGGAGCCGGGCCCGAACCACGACGCGGGCGCGGACCTTAGGGGATCCGCGCGCCGCGAGGCAACCCTATTAAATGATATGGGCGCGCATGAGCAGCCGCTCGACCAGCGCGGGGAAGGTCAGCCCGGCGACGGCCGCCGACTTCGGCAGGAGGCTCTCGCGCGTGAGCCCGGGCAGGGTGTTCACCTCGAGCAGCGCGATCGCGCCATCCTCGGCGACGATGCAGTCGGTGCGGCTGTACCCGTGGCAGCCCAGGGCGCGGTGCGCGCGCACGCCGAGCGCGCCCAGGGTCGCTTCCAGCGCGGGCTCGATCGGCGCCGGGCAGAGCTCGTCGGTCGCCCCCGGGGTGTACTTCGCGCCGTAGTCGAAGAAGCTCGCCGCACGCGGCCGGATCTCGACGGTCGGCAGCGCCTCGGGCTCGCCGTCGGCGCGCTCGAGCACCGGGATGGTCAGCTCGCGTCCACGCACGAAGCGCTCGACCAGGACGCGGCCCGCCTCGGCGCAGAGCACCTCGGCTCGCTCCGCCAAGGTCTCGGGATCACGCACGATCTCGACCCCGACCGACGAGCCCGAGGCCGGCGTCTTGAGCACCAGCGGCAGGCCCAGGGTCCGCACCAGGCCGGGCCAGTCGCGCACCTCGTCGCGCGTGATGACCCGCTCGTCCGCGACCGGCAGCCCGTGCATGCGCAGGATCTCCTTGGTGCGGATCTTGTCGAGACCGATCGCCGACGCCTGGATCCCCGAGCCCTGATACGGGATGCGCAGGAGCTCGAGCGCGCCCTGGATCCGCCCGTCCTCGCCGTCGGAGCCATGCATGGCGATGAACGCACGCTCGGGGCGCCAGCGCTCGAGCGCCAGGAGGCCCTCGGCGACGCTGCCGCTCACCCCGCCGACCGTGGCCCCGCCGTCGCGCTCGAAGACGACCGGCAGCGCCTCGTGGCCGAGCACCGCCAGCGCTTCGATCACCGCCGCCCCCGATCGCAGCGAGACCTCGTGCTCCCCGCTTCGCCCACCCATCAAGACCGCGACGCGCATGCCAGACCTCACGCGAGAGACCGAAGGAACCTCACACGCCAGGACGGCCGGCGCCAGATTCTCCTTCCCGGAAGAGGATCTCTGCGTCTACACACGCCTCGGCATGAGTGACCCCCACGAGACGAGCGATGGCCCCCGACCTCCCGCCGCCGACGCCGACGCGCTCGCGCGGCGCAAGCGCAAGCGGCTTTACGGCCTCGTCGCCGTCGTCGCCTTCGTCGCCTTCGGCGTCTTCTTCTTCGGTCCGCGCGTGCCGCGCGAGGTGCACCTGCGCTTCGATCTGCCGCCGACCGTGCGCAGCGACTTCGCTGCCATCCCGCGCGAGCGCGTGGCGCTCGTCGTCGCGACGATCTCCGATCGCCGCGGTGAGCGCGTCGCGGTCGTGAGCCTGCCATCGCCGCGCGGCCTCGTCGGGCCTCGCACCGCGCCCGCCGTCCTGAGCCTGCGCCGCGACGACTACCTCGTGCGCGCGCGCATCAAGGGGCTCGACGCGACCGAGATCACGCTGGAGGGCCGCTTCACGCCCGAGGACACCGAGGTCGTGGTCGACCTCCGGTGAACGCCGGTGCGCTCGCGGCTCAGCCTTGTCTCATGCGGTCCCGAAGATATCTGCTTGCGACCGCGCGGCGTTGTTGATAGTGGATTTCAACTTCATGGCCGGCCCCGCGCGGCCCGCCCGAGTCACGATGCCGATCACCCGACAGACGCCCACAGCCCATCATCACCCTGCACGCTCGACCGCGCTCGCCGTGCTCGTGTCTCTCGTCCTCGGCGCGCCCGCCTGCGGCACGGACACCGGTCCCACCGAGACCGACACCGCCGAGACCGTCGGCGGTGACGATGCGCGCCGCGCGGTCGCCGCTGCGATCGGCCGCGAGGTCGTGCTGCCGCGCCTGCGCGCCTTCGTCGAGCGCGCCGAAGCGCTCGTGCCCGCCGTCGATGCGTGGCACGGCGCCGAGTCCTCCTCCGACGGCGCCGCCACCGCCGAGCTTGCGCCGGCCCGCCTCGCATGGAACGACGCCATCGATCTCTGGCAGGAGCTCGAGCTCTTCCAGTTCGGGCCCGCCGGCACGATGGGCCAGGTGGCCGGCGGTGAATCGTTGCGCGCGCGCATCTACGCCTGGCCGCTCACGAGCCCGTGCCGCGTCGATCAAGAGACGGTCGCCGGCGCGCTCTTCGACCCCGCGGCGCTCGCCTCCGCGCCGGCCAACGTGCGTGGCCTCGCCGCGCTCGAGTACCTCCTCTTCAGCGAGAGCACCGAAAACGCCTGCCCGCCGTCCGGCGCGATCAACCTCGACGGCTCCTGGGCCGCGCTCAGCGCCGAGGACGTGCGCAGCCGCCGCGCGACCTACGCCGCCGCCATCGCGCGCGACCTCCTCGCCTCGGCCACGGCGCTACGCGACGCCTGGGAGCCCGCCGCCGGCGACTTCCTCGGCGAGCTCGCCGAGGCCGGCGAGCGCACGACCTACCCGAGCGCGCAGGCCGCGCTCAACGCGATCAGCGACGCGCTCTACTACCTCGACAAGGAGACGAAGGACATGAAGCTCGCGGGGCCGCTCGGCATCATCGGCTGCGCGTCCCAGACCTGTCCGGCCCTGGTCGAGTCGCGCTACGCCGGTCGCTCCGCCTCGCACGTCGTTCGCAACCTCGTCGCCTTCCAGCACGCCTACTTCGGCGGTGACCCGCTCGCCGCGCCTGACGCGCTCGGCTTCGACGATCTGCTCGAGGCCGCCGGGGCCTCCGCGCTCGCCTCCGACTTCGCCCTCAAGATCGATGCCGCGCTCACCGCCGCCGCCGCCATCGACGACCCGCTCGAAGCGACGCTCGCCGCCGACGAGCCGCGCGTGCGCGCCGCCTACACCGCGCTCGCCGAGCTGAACCGCCTAACGAAGACCGATCTCCTGAGCGTGCTCGACCTCGAGCTGCCCGAGCGCGCCGAGGGCGACAACGACTGAGATGGCGACCTTCTCCGCCCGCTTGTCGTCGATCCGCGAGGCCGCCCGCCGGCCGGTCGACCCGTCGTCGCTCGTCGCCCTGCGCGTGCTCTACGGGCTCCTCGTCGTCGTCTCGGCCGTGCGCTTCATCGCCAACGGTTGGATCGAGCGCTTCTTCGGCGAGCCGACCTTCTTCTTCCGCTACTGGGGCTTCGAGTGGGTGCCGGTGCCTTCGGTCGGCGTGCTCCATCTGCTCTTCACGCTGCTCGCGCTCAGCGGCCTGGCGATCATCGTCGGCTATCGTCACCGCCTCGCCGCCGCGATCAACGTCATCGTCTTCACCTGGGTCGAGCTCATCGACGTCACCAACTACCTCAACCACTACTACCTCCTGAGCCTGCTCGGCCTCCTCGTCGCGTGCCTGCCGCTCGGCCGCGTCGCCTCCCTCGACGCGCGCCGCCGCCCGCACCTCGCGCTCACCTCGCTGCCCGCCTGGATGCTCTGGCTCGTGCGCCTGCAAGTCGGCCTAGTCTACGTCTACGCCGGCCTCGCCAAGGCCACGCCCGACTGGCTCCTGCACGGCCAGCCGCTCAACATCTGGCTCGCCGCGCGCCAGGACTTCCCGCTCATCGGTCCGCTCTTCGAGCTGCCCTGGATGTCCTACCTGATGTCGTGGGCCGGCTTCCTGCACGACCTCCTCGTACCGTTCCTCCTCCTGTGGAAGCGCACGCGCCCCTTCGCCTACGCCGCGCTGCTCGTCTTCCACCTGATGACGCACCTGCTCTTCGACATCGGCATGTTCCCGCTCATCATGACCGCCGCGGCGACGGTCTTCTTCGCGCCCGACTGGCCGCGTCGCCTCCTGGCGCGCCTCGTATCCACGCCCGCGCTCGCCCGCCGTCCCCTGGACGCCGCGCCCTGGCGCCCTCCGCGCACCTCGCCGCGGCGCCGCGCGCTCGCGGCTCTCGTCGCGCTCTTCATCGCCTTCCAGGTCCTCGTGCCGCTGCGCACCCACCTCTACGGCGGCGACGTGCTCTGGCACGAGCAGGGCATGCGCTGGTCGTGGCGCGTCATGGTGCGCGAGAAGAACGGCAGCGTCGAATACCGCGTGCGCGTCGCCGAGCGCGCGCGCGAGCTCGTCGTGCCGCCGCGCCGCTACCTCACCGGCAACCAGGAGCGCGAGATGTCGGCGCAGCCCGATCTGATCCTGCAGCTCGCTCACCACATCGGCTCGGAGCTCCGCGCCGAGGGCTTCACCGGCGTCGAGGTGCGCGTCGACGCCTTCGCCTCGCTCAACGGGCGCCCCGCCCAGCGCCTCATCGATCCCGAGGTCGATCTCTTGCAGGTCGAAGATGGCCTGGCCCTGGCGACCTGGATCCTGCCGGGCCCGAGCGGACCGCCGCCGCGCCTCGAGCCGGTCCGCCTGCCCGCGCCCGAGCCCGTCGCCCGGCGAGGCCCGCCGTGATCCCCGCGCTCTGCCACCTCGCGCTGGCGACGCTCCTCGGCGCCGAGCCCACGCCGCATCCGGAACCCGAGCCCGCCGCCGATCCCGAGCCGACCGAGCCCGCGCCTACGGACGATCCCGCGCTCGCCGCCGATCCCGAGATCGACTCCGCGCCCGCCGACGACGCGCGCACCGTCGTGCGCCAGAAGCGCCGCGATCTCTTCAAGGCCGGCGGCTCGGTCCGCCTCATCGAGGAGGAGCAGCTCGAGGCGACCAACTACGACGACCCGCACAGCGTGCTCACGCAGGTCCCCGGCGTCTACCTGCGCACCGAGGACGGCTATGGGCTGCGCCCCAATATCGGCGTGCGCGGCGTGAGCCCCGAGCGCAGCGCCAAGGTCACCCTGATGGAGGACGGCGTGCTCTTCGGGCCCGCCCCCTACGCCGCCCCGGCCGCCTACTACTTCCCGCTCGTCACGCGCATGACCGGCGTCGAGGTCACCAAGGGTCCCGCCTCGGTGCGCTTCGGCCCCAACACCATCGGCGGCGCCATCGACTTCATCACCCGCGACGTGCCGAAGAAGACCGAAGGCGCGGTCGACCTCGGCCTCGGCACCTCGGCCGCGCTCTTCGACAACGTCTACGCCAAGCTGCACGCCCACGCCGGCACGCACTGGGGCTGGGGCGGGATCCTCGCCGAGCTCGTGCACCTCGAGAGCGACGGCTTCAAGGTGATCGACCTCGACCCGCCCGAGGCCAACACCGGCTTCTCGCGCAGCGAGGGCATGATCAAGATCGCCGCCGACACGCCGATCGTCGACGACACCACCCACCACTTCGAGCTCAAGCTCAACCTCGCCCGCGAGATCTCCCACGAGACCTACCTCGGGCTCAGCGACGCCGATCTGCGCGCCGATCCCAACCGCCGCTACGTCGCCAGCGCGCTCGATCGCATGGCGTGGCTGCGCTGGGGCGTCGAGCTCTCGCACCTCCTGCGCACCGGCGCCTTCGAGCTCGACACCCGCCTCTATACCCACCACTTCGATCGCACCTGGCGAAAGCTCAACCGCTTCCGCGACGGCCCCGCGCTCGCCGCGATCCTCGCCGATCCGGACGGCATCGAGAACGCCGTCTTCTACCGCGTGCTCACCGGCGTCGACGACACCGCCTCGCCCGCGGAGGCCCTGCTCATCGGCGCCAACCACCGCGTCTTCGACGTCTTCGGCGCACAGACCACCGGCCGCTATCGCCTCGTCACCGGCGCCTTCAAGCACAAGCTCGAGCTCGGCCTGCGCCTGCACCACGACCAGG
>WYBB01000164.1 GCA_011526585.1 Deltaproteobacteria bacterium | reverse complement strand
CTCGCCTCGGCCGCCGCGCCGACACCATCTCCGCGCTCGCCATGCGCCCGCGCGCGCGCGATCTTCGCGCGCCCCACGAGCTCCGGCGCGGCCTGCCCACCGATCGCGGCGAGCGCCTCGTCGAGCAGCGCCAGCGCCTCGTCCGCCAGCGGACCACCGCCCGCCGCCCACAACGCCTTGAGCGCGCCGAGCGCCGCCTCGGCCGCCGCACCCGGTGCACGATCGTCGAGCTCGGTCCGCGCGACATCGAGCCGCCACCGCGCCGCGCGCTCCCACGCGAGCTCGCGCTCCGCCAGGGCCGTCGCCTTCATCAGCGCCGCCCTCTCGTGCGCGCGCTCACCGAGCGCCCGCGCATGCTCGGCGCAGCGGAGCCACATCGCCTCGCTCGCATCCTCGAGCCGCACGAGGAGCCCGAGCCAGTGGCGACGCTCCTCACTCGTCGGCGCCACCGCGAGCGCCTCGCTCAACCCATCGAGCGCCTCGATCACCTCGGGCCTGAGCGCGGTCCGACCCACCGGCGCCCGCTCGGTCAGCCCCGCCGAAGACAGCGCGATGAGCCCCGCGCGCGCTCGCTTCACCTCGAGCTCGTCGGGCCGCGCCGCCCCGCCGAGGCCCCACAGCTCACGCGCCACCTCGCGGGCCTCGTCCGGGAGCGCTCGCCACTCGCCGATCCAGTCACGCCCCGCGACCTCTGACTCGAGCACGCGCACGCGCTCGAACGCGTCAGCGACCCCTCGCTCGAGCCGCTCACCGGCCGCGATCACGAACGCCGGCAGCGCCGCCGCCTCGACCAGACGCGCGAGCAGAAAGCGCCCCGCCGCGCCCAGCGCCGCGAGCTCGGGCACCAGCAGCACGGGTCTGGCCTCCGGCTCGACCTCGCGCAGGAGATCGATCAGGCGATCGGCGAACGCGTCCAGCACCTCCTTCTGATCGTCGGCGTCGATCCCCTGCGGCTCTTCGATCCCCAGGCCGAGCGCCGCGGCGACCCGCGCAAACGGCGCGAGCCCCGCCCCGCGCGGCAGGATCCACGCCGTCCGCCCGGCCAGCATCAGGCGCGCCGCCAGCGCCCGGAAGAAGCCCGCGCGCAAGCCGTCGTCGGCGACCTCGACCGCGACGTGCGCGCGCTCGAGGACCTGGATCACGCGCTCGACCGCGCCGGTCCACGACTGCACGGCGGCCGCGCCTCCCCCCTCGCGCCGTGCTGCCGCGGTCCACCCGGCCTTCGTCGTCGCGCCCGGCGCGTCGGTCTCGCGCCCGTCGCTCACGATCGCGCGCGCCTCCTCGAGCCCGGCCCGCGCCTCGGCCCGCTCTTCGGTGAGCCGCGCGCAGAGCCTCGCCAGCCGTTCGCTCCGGGACCCACGCGCGGCCATCGCCCGCTCGATCGTGCGCCCCAGCGCGAAGGCATCGCTCGCCGCGCTCGGAGGTTCCCCGCGCAGGAGCTCCGGTGCCGCGTACGCGCGCGTCGCACCGAAGAGCGTCTCGCCTCGGCCCGCGAGCCCGAAGTCGATCAAGACCGGACCACGCGCGCCGACCAGCACGTTGGCGGGCTTGATGTCGCCGTGCACGAGCCCCTGCGCGTGCAGCCAGCCGAGCGTGTCGATGAGCTCGCGCGTGACCTCCTCGAGCGCGCCGTCCTCGCCATTGCCCCTGTCCCGCGCGGCCCATACGTCCAGGCGCGGCCCGCGCACGATCTCCGAGCTCAGCCACGCCGTCTCTCCGCTGAGCCCGAAGTCCAGGACGCGCACACAGCCGACGTGATCGAGGCTCGCCAGCAGCGCGAACTCGTCCCCGATGCGCGCGTCTCCGATCGTGCGCCCGACCTTGAGCGCGACCTCCCGCCCGTACAAGCGATCATGGGCGCGGTGTACCGTGCCCATGCCGCCTTCACCGAGCCGTCCGCGCAGCTCGAAGCGCGCGCTCAGCCGTGCGTCGTGTCCCGGTTCGCGCGGCACCTCGTCGGAGGTCATGCCTCTGGTCACCTCGACCCCGACCCGGCGGCTGTAAGGTATCCTGACAGGAGCACGCCTGGTTGTAATCACATTTAGCATGAATCCGGCCTCGGCGCACGTGCTGGCGTGCGCAACGCAACGAGCGCTGGCTTCGTTGGCACACGTCGTGCCAAGCCTCTGCACATGGTCGCACGACGGACTTTCCTCGGTTGGATCTCGGCACTGCCCGCGGGCGCGCTCGGCGCTCGCGCGCTCATCGCCTGTGACGACGGCGGCTCGGGCTCCCTCGACACGTCACCGGACACGCTCGCGCCCGACACGTCGCCGGACACGCTCGCGCCCGACACGTCGCCGGACACGCTCGCGCCCGACACGTCGCCGGACACGCTCGCGCCCGACACGCTCGCGCCCGACACGTCGCCGGACACGCTTGCGCCCGACACGCTCGCGCCCGACACCTCGCCCGACACGCTCGCGCCCGATGCCGGACCTCGCACCTGCCCGGCGACGACGCCCGACGCGCTCGGCCCCTACTATCGAGCAGGCGCCCCGGCGGTGGTCGATCTCGCCGGCACCGAGCCGGGCACGCCGCTGTCGCTCTCGGGAGAGGTG
>WYBB01000163.1 GCA_011526585.1 Deltaproteobacteria bacterium | reverse complement strand
TTCGAGGTCAGCGATCCGGCGCTCGGCGTCCACACGCGCCTGTCGATCATGCCCGCCGAGATTTGTCGATCGCGTTCTCACAAGTGATCGGAACGATCCGACTTTTTAGGGGCCTGAACGGTTACGCTCAATGAGCCATCCGTACGGAGCCGCATCATGACGTTGATGCCGGGCCCACGTGTGCTGCTCGTGCCGTCGACCGCCGACACCGTCAGGTCACCATCGGCGCGCACCAACGCAACAAGCGAGTCATCTGCCGAGGCGACCATCGCGAGGAGTGCCCCGTCATGGCTCACCGACCAGAGGATCTGCCCGCTCGCGTCCATCTTGACGATCGACTGCTGCTGACCCGCGTAGACCGACAACGGGCTACTTCCGTACAGCTCCCCATTCGTGAGCCGCGCGTGGGCCTCGTGAGGCAAGCGCACGACCTCGCTCGCGACGCCGAGCCTGTCGACCTCGAAGACGCAATCGTTCCACGTCTGCGGGTCCAGCGGGACTGACAGCGTGGTGAGATTGACTTGTGGCGCAGGCTCGCAGGCCGTGCTGAGCCACACGCCGCCAGCGGCGGAGACCCCGATGATCCGTGCCGCAGGATGAACGCTCCAGAGTGCGCGCGTCCCTTGCGGAACCAGCGCATGCGCGGAACCAACGTAGCGCCCGACGGAGCCCACCAGGATCCCCAAAGGGTCGCTCCAGAGCCGATTCGCGGCAGCGAATGCCCGGCCACGCAAGACTTCGATCCAGTCATAGCCGTCGTCTGTCCTGCGCGAACCGCCGACGCAGTTGCCGGCCTCGCATTGATCGCCCACAGTGCACACGAGCCCATCTTCGCAAGGGGCCACCAGCGGACTCCACGTCGTGCCTTCCAGGCAATGTTCGCACTGGTTATCGGGGTTGACCTCGCCGGCGACCCGGCAGACTCCTCCGATCAGGCAAGTGCCAGGCTGGAACGCTGCGATACACCCGCCTGCCCCATCACACAGGTCGTCCGTACAACTGAGGTGGTCGTCGCACTCGTAGGCTTGGCCCGAACATGCTGCTCCGGAACACCAGTCACCTTGGGTGCAGGGGTCTCCGTCGTCGCACGCCTCGTCGCGAGACATCGCGACACACTGTCCCTCCGAGCTGCAGGCGCCGCGCTGGCATACAGCGTCGAGGTGAGCGCAGTCGAGGTCGGCGCCGCACGCGGGTGCGTCGACGTCCTGATCCGTCGCAACCGAGTCGGCAACGTCGACCACGTCGACGTCTCCCGTATCGTCGATCAGCGCGTCGCCAGGCGTCGCATCGCCGTCGTCGACCTCGATGAAAGCCTCGGCAGTCCCGACGACGTCGTGCGGATCATTCAGTCCATCCTCTCCATCCGCGTCCAAGGGACCGTCGAATTGATCAGGGGCGATCTCCGAGCCGCCGGAGACATCGTCTATCCGGTCGCTGAGATCGCTCCCTGCCGAGTCGTCGTCCGCGTCCACTCGTGGTGGATCCGGGAAGCACGCCACGGCCAATCCCACCGAGCTGAAGAGCAGCAGGCGCATCAGGGCCTCTGTTCGCATCGTTCCCCCTTCGTGCGTGAACCCGATGGAGCGAGCTTGCTTCGATCTCCAGCACGAGCGCAACATGGCTTGGGTCAGGAAGGGAGATCCGATGCTAAGGCATGCCATCGTCTTGTGCCTGCTCGTGATTGCGTGCGAGCCGGATCCCGGCACCCCGTCCAACCGCTGGGAGCACGTCTTCTCCGACCTGCCGGGCGCGCTGCTCGGGGTCTGGGGATCGGGCGCGGACGACGTCTTCGTCGTCGGCGCCGATGTCGGCGAGGGGCCGTGGGTCCTGCACTACGACGGCGATCGCTGGCGGCGCCTGAACACCGGCGCGACCGGGACCCTGTGGTGGGTCTCGGGCACGTCGTCGAGCGCGCGCGTGTGGATGAGCGGGCAGGCGGGCCTCGTCCTGCGCTACGACCGGGACCGCGACGCGTTCACGCGCGTCGAGGGGGTGCCCGCCGGGGTGACGGTGTTCGGCGTCTTCGAGGTCGGCGGCGAGGTGTGGGCGGTCGGCGGCGAGGCGAGCGGCTCGGTCGGGCACGCCTACCAGCTCCAGGGCGACGTCTTCGTCGAGGACGCGTCGATCCCGAGCGAGGTCGAGGAGGCGGGCCACTTCTTCAAGGTGTGGGGGCGCGCGCCCGACGACCTGTGGATCGTCGGCCTCGGCGGCAAGATGCTGCATCGCGATGCCGGCGGCTGGCGCGCGATCGACACGCCGACGGGCCGGCGCCTCTTCACCGTGCACGGCAACGCGACCATCGCGGTCGCGGTCGGCGGCTTCGCGACCGGGCTCGTCGTCGAGGCCATCGGAGACACGGTGCAGGACGCGACGCCGCCCGCGCTGAAGCAGCTCAACGGCGTCTGGGTCGAAGGCGACGGGACCGTCGTCGCGGTCGGCGTCGAGGGCAGCGTGCGCGAGCGGCGCGGCTCGATCTGGAGTACGCCGTCCGGCTTGCCGGCGACGCTCGACGACTACCACGCGGTCTACGTCGATCCCGAAGGCGGCGTGTGGGCGGTCGGCGGCTTCCTCGTCGTCGAGCCGCAGAAGGACGGCATGCTGCTCCGTTATGGAGAGCCGATCCCCAATACATTCTGAGGACTTTGGAGGTAGGATCATGGCGCGGATCCGCGTCTTCATCGCCAGCTCGCTCGACGGCTTCATCGCCGGCGAGAACGATGATCTCTCATGGCTCACCGGGCCGTCGTCCGAGACCGCGGGTGCTTCACCGTCGGACTATGGCTACGACACCTTCATCGCCGAGTGCGGCGCGCTCTTGATGGGGCGCAACACCTATCGCGTCGTCGAGGCCTTCTCGGGCTGGCCCTACGGCGAGCTGCCGGTGCTCGTCGCGACGAGCCGTGCGCTCACGCCCAAGGTCGAGACGGTGCGCGCCGTCAGCGGCACGATCGAAGAGCTCGTCGCCGAGGCCAAGCGCGTCGCCGGCGACAAGGACGTCTATCTCGACGGCGGGGTGATGATCCGCCAGGCGCTCGACGCCGACCTGGTCGACGAGCTGATCGTGTCGATCCTGCCGATCGCGATCGGCAAGGGCGCGCCGCTCTTCGCCGGGGTCGGGCGCTGGCAGCGCTTCGAGCTCGTCGGCTCGCGCGCCTACCCGAGCGGTCTCGTGCAGCTCACGCTCAAGCCGCGTCGGTAGCGGGCGGCCACGAGGGCCGCCCCTACGGCGCGTGGTTCGAGTCGGGTGGCGGGCGGCCACGAGGGCCGCCCCTACGGCGCGTGGTTCGAGTCGGGTGGCGGGCGGCCACGAGGGCCGCCCTCATCGTGCGTCGACAAGTCCCGTCGATAGCGGGCTACTGCGGATCCCCGTCGAAGATCCGGGCCTGGTCGTCGGTCGTGCGCGCTGGATGGTACGGCTCGTTGTTGGAGCCCGTGACGCTCGACTCGCTCGCGTCCATGAACGTACCCGAGTACGCGGCGAAGCCGTGGTTGTTGGCGCCGCCGTTGTTCGTCGAGACCGCGCCGCGCAACTGGCAGGTCGAGTTCTTGCAGTAGAAGCCGTCGCCGCCGTTGTTCTCGGCCGTGGCGCCATCGGCGTTGAGCATGCACATGGTGCCGACGCTCACGCCGCCGCCCTGCGCGGAGCCCCTGATGTAGCCCTGATTGATGTCGACGTTGCTCATCGAATGCATCTCGACGCCACCGAGCGTGTTGTTCTCGGCGAGGAACCCGGGCAGGTGCGCGTAGCCACCATTGTAGACGCGCAGGCCCACACCGCCGTTGTTCCTCGAGGTGTTGCGGTCGGTCTCGGTCTTGGTGCAGGTGTGAGCGACGTCGCCGGTGTCGAAGCAGCTCGACCACGAGTCGATGTAGGCGCCCGACTCGACGACGATCCCGTCGCCGTCATTGGCATTCGCCACCACGTTGCTCGTGCCGAGGTAGCTCATCGCCTGCACGTGGATCGCCGGGCTATCGTCCGCGCCGCCGCAGCTCGTGGCGCCGATCTGGTTGCCGACCATGGCCGAGCCACTGACGATGTAGAAACCCTGCGAACCGCAGGTGTCGACCTGCGCGCCCTCGACGCGCGCGACCGAGCCCTGGCTCGACGCGTAGCCGATCTTGCCGCAGTCCGTCGCCGAGGTCCCATCCGCGAAAAGCGTCGAGCCCATGTCGGCCTGATAGCAGGTCTGGGTGACGTCCCAGGCGTGCGACCCGTTTGCGTTGATGAGCGCGCCGCCTTGGGCTTCGTAGCCCTGCAGCACGGTGGTGTTGCGGAGCTCGTTGACCTTGGAGCTGTCGGCCATGATCAGCGCCCCCATGTGCGCCCGGTACGCGAAGCCGAAGGGCGCGCCGCTGACGGTCGAGCCGTTCGCGAGCACCACCGCGCCATCGTAGGCCTCGAAGGCCGAGCCGGTGCGGATCCCGCTCACGTCGGTGCCGTGGGCGCGGATGGCCCCTCCGACCCAGGCGGTGACACCGTTGTCGTATCCGCTGACGATGCTCTCCGGCGCGTCGATCATCGAGTTGCCGTCGCTGGCGAAGGCGTGGCCGGTTCCGCGGCCGGCCGCGGACTGCACCGTCACGTTGTGCGCGAGGATCGACGAGCCGGCCCCGGCGCCGAAGCCGTTGCCGAGGTTGTCGATCGCCTCGGCGTACGCCAGGATGTCCTGGCAGTTCACGCCGTAGCAGGCGCTGTTGGCGTCGATGGCCGAGCCGTTGTTCGCTGTGAAGCCGTCGCCCTCGTTGGACACCGAGCTCGCGCCGTGCGCGTCGATCGCCGAGCCGAGCTCGGCCGAGAAGCCGGAGCCGCCGTTGCCGACGGCGGTCGCGACCTTGTTCACCGTGCCGTTGTAGTTCGAGTGCCAGCCGGCGTGGATCGTCGCGCCGAGGTAGGCCCCGAAGCCGTGGCCGGAGTTCTCGGTCGAGTCGGCGCCGATGGCGGCGATGAACGCGCCGTGCCACGCCTGGAAGCCGGCGCCGTTGTTGTCGTGCGCGACGCTGAAGTCGCCGGTGTTGTACTCGGCGGTGGCGTCGATCATGCCGCCGTTGGAGGCGTGGAAGCCGTCGCCGTGCCCGCTCGTGCCGTTCTGCTGCGCGCGCGCGGCGACCGCGTTGATCGCCGAACCGTTGCTCGAGACGAAGCCGTGGCCGCGGTTCTGGATCGACTGGGCATAGGTCGCCTCGATCGTGCCATTGGTATAGGCCCAGAAGCCCTCGGCGCCATTGAGGGTGGACGTCGCGTGGCTCGCCTCGATCACGCCGCCATGGGACGCGGAAAAGCCCCAGTAGCCGTTGTTCGACGCCAACCCCTTGTGCTCGTAGACGAGCTGATCCCCATCCCAGCGCGCCCAGGGCGAGGCCGAGACCATGCCGCCGCCGCTGGCGTTGAAGCCGTTGCCGTCGTTGTTGGTCGCCATGGCGCCGTTGGCGTTGATCGCGGAGTTGCCCCAGGCGTCGAAGCCGGTGCCGTTGTTGTCGTCGGCGACCGTGCGCGCGCCGTCGTCCCAGATCGGAGACGCCTCGATGAAGCCGCCGACGCCGGCCTGGAAACCGTTGGCGCCGTTCTTGGTCGCGGCGCTGCCCGGCGCGTGGATCGCCGAGCCGAGGTTGCTCGAGAAGCCGTGCTGGCGGTTCTCGGTGGCGGCCGTGCGGTCACCGTTGATGTTGCCGCCGAGCCAGGTGTGGTAGCCGTCTTCGCCGTTCTTCGAGGCCTCGCTCTCGCGCGCGGTGATCGTGCCGCCGATCGTCGCGCGATAGCCGGCCTGCGCGTTCTCGCCGGCGACGGAGACCGTCGTGACCGGCGGGTCCTGGCTGTAGTCGACGAAGGGATCGGCGTTGAGCGTGCCGTTGTGCACCGCGTGGAAGCCGTTGCCGGCGTTGTTCATCGCCGTGCTGCCGGTCACCTCCAGGGCCGAGGCGGCACCGGCGAAGTATCCGTCACCGCGGGTGTTTCCGTTGGCCGTCGAGTTCTCGACGTCGACGAAGCCGCCGAGCCAGGTGGTGACGCCGCGGCCGTCGTTGCCGGAGACGTCCGCCTGGAAGGCCTCGACGCTCGAGCCGTACCACGCCGCGAGGCCGTGGCCGGCCCAGTCGGGGTGGGCGCCGTTGCCGGTGACGGTCGCGTTGGGCAGATAGAGGGTCGAGCTGTAGAGCGCCGCGGCGCCGTCGGTGAAGTTGCCGGTGATCTGCGCGGGCGGCGTGGTCTGGGTCGGGCCCGAGTAGACCGCCGCGCCGGCGAACGCCGAGATCCCGCGCGAGCGGTTGTTGGTCGAGGTGAGGCTGTTGGCCTCGATGACGCCGCCGATCCCCGCGCTGAAGCCGTGACCGAAGTTGTCGTCGGCGATGGCGCCCGGCGCGAAGATCGCGCCGTTGTCGAAGGTGGCGAAGCCCTGGCCGTTGCGCTGCGAGATCGTCTCGGGCGCCATCACGACCGAGCCGAGCACGGCGCGCACGCCGCTGCCGATGAAGTCCTCGATGACGACGTCGGGGCCGAGCTCGATGACGGCGTTCTGGGTGGCGAAGACGCCGTGGCCGAACTCGTCGCCGCGGCCGCGCGCGCCGCGGAGCGTGACGCCATCGAGGCGTCCGAGGCGCCCCATGCGCACGAAGAGGCCGCCGCCGTCGGGGAAGTCGAAGACGACGGCCGAGGGATCGGCGGTGTTGCCGATGATGTTGACGCGGCCGCCGTCGCGGTGGATCGGGACGAAGCCGGTCGACGGGAAGGTGTAGACGCCGTCGGCGAGGTAGAAGGAGACGATCTCGCCCTGCGCGATGCTGTAGCCGTCGAGCCAGGTCATCGCGCTCTGGAGGGTCTCGAAGTCGCCGGGGATGTAGAGGTCGAGCGACTCGTCGATGAGGCGGATGGCGCCGTCGAAGGCGGCGAGATCGGTGTCGAGCGCGTAGTCGTCGAGCTCGCTCCTGAGCGCGTAGGCCGACAGGTTGGGCAGCTCCGACTTGAGCGCGTAGGCGGCGAGCTCGCTGCGCTGCACGTACTGGCTCAGGTTGGTGACGGTGGTGACCTCGGACTTGAGCGCGTAGAGGCTGAGGTCGGGCAGATCGGTGAGCTTCGCGTAGAGGCTGAGGTCGGGCAGATCGGTGAGCTTCGCGTAGAGGCTCATGTTCGGCAGCTCGGTCTTCAACGCGAAGGTCGCGAAGTCCGGCAGGTCCTCGGTCCTGGCGTACGGATCGAGATCGGGCAGCTCGCTCTTCAGCGCGTAGGGCGCGAGGTCGACCTCCTCGGGGATCTCGCTCTTGAGCGCGTAGACGCTGAGATCGACGCCCTCGGGCAGCTCGCTCTTGAGCGCGTAGGCGGCGAGCTCGTCGCGCTGCACGTAGCTCGCGAGCTCGAGGCGCGTCGCGAAGGCGGCGAGGTCCTCGGTCTTCGCGTAGGCGGCGAGGTCCTCGGTCTTGGCGTAGGCCGCCAGCTCGTCGCGCGCGACGTGATCGGCGATCTCCTCCTTCGTCGCGTAGGCGGCGAGATCGGCCTGCGTAGCCAAGGTCGCGAAGTCCGGCAGCGTCTCGGCCAGCGCGGACAGGTCGTCGAGGGTCGCGTAGCCCGAGAGATCGGGCGGCGCCGGCAGCTCGTCGTGCGTGACGTAGGCCTCGAGGTCGGCGGGCTGCACGCAGGCCCCGCATTGCTCGACGGTCGCGTAGCCGGCGAGGTCGTCGGGGCTGACCGCCTCGTCGAGCGCCAGGCGCAGCTCGCCGTTTTCCTGTTCCAGGACGCTGATGCGCGCCTCGAGCGAGCGCCAGTCGGCGACCGCCACCTCCGAACCGGAGTCGCAGGCCCCGAGACCCACGCTGAGCGCGACCACCGCCGCGCTCGCCATCGAAGCATTCGAATTCATGATCTGACCTCCACGGCGCGGCTCAGTCGCGCCCGCATCCACCTCGAGCCGTCTCAACGATGATGAACTGCACGCGCCGGTTCTTGCTCCGGTTCGTCGCGCTGCGGTTGTCCCCGAGCGGGCGCGTCTCGCCATATCCCTTGGCGGTGAGGCGCGTCGCCGCCACACCCTTGTTCGCGAGGTAGGCGACGACCGCCTCGGCGCGCCACTGTGACAGGCGCAGGTTGTAGTCGTCGTCGCCTTGGTTGTCGGTGTGACCCTGCACCTCGACCTTCATGATCTGATCGCGCGTGTTCAAGAGCGCCGCGACCGCGTCGAGGATGCCGTGGCTCTCGGGCAGGATCTCGGCCTTGTCGTACGCGAAGTAGACCATCTCGCCGATCTTGATCTCGCAGGGGTCGACCGTGATGCCGCAGGCGTTGGCCGCATCCAGCGGGCAATCGTCCTCGGCGTCGAGCACGCCGTCGCCGTCGTTGTCCGGGTCGGGGCAGCCGTCGTCATCCTGAAAGCCGTCCTTGTCCTCGGGCGCGTTCCTGCACGCGCCGTCGGGGCCGTCGGCGAGATCGGCGATGCCGTCCTTGTCGTTGTCGGCCTCGGGGCAGCCGTCGTCGTCCTCGAAGCCGTCCTTGTCCTCGGGCTCGCGCGGGCAGGCGTCGGCGAGATCGAGCACGCCGTCGCCGTCGTCGTCGGCGTCGGGGCAGCCGTCGTCGTCCTCGAAGCCGTCCATGTCCTCGGCCTGTCGCGGGCAGCGATCCACGTCGTCGCGCAGGCCGTCGCCGTCGCTGTCGGGTGGGATGCGCGGGCGGTCGTCGTCGGCGACGTAGGCGAGCGAGGCGACGACGCGCGCGGCGGTCGAGCCGTAGCCGCTGGCGAAACCGCGCCCGCCGGCGAGCGTGAGGTGCAGGCCGGAGCCGAGCTCGAGGCGGCCGCCGACGAGGCCCTCGACGTAGGTGTTGTTGGAGAGGCTGAAGTCGTGGCTCGCGCCGTGGAGCTCGGCGAGCACGGTCAGGAGATCGGGCAGCACGCGGTAGCTCGCCGCCACGCGGAAGAGCGCCTCGTGGCCGACCTCGGTGCCGCCGGCGAGCTCGTCTTCGCCGCGGATGCGCGCGCCGAGGTTGAGTGCGGCGCGGAAGCGGCCGAGCTTCACGTCGACGACGAACGCCGGCACGAAGCTGAGCCCGTCGGAGACGAAGGCGTCGGGGTCGCCGGTCGGTAGACCGAGCCCGAGCTCGAGCCCGAGCCCGAGGCCGTCCTCGCCGTCGTCGTAGCGGCCGGGGGACTCGGCCCGCGCGCGCGTGAGGATCCCGATCTTGGCCGAGAGGCGGACGTCGCCGAGCGCCGCGCCGGGGATCGGGTCGAGCGGCACGAAGCCCCGGTCATCACCGTCGTTGACGAGGAAGACCGGCACCTCGAGGCCGACCGAGAGCCAGTCGGTGAACGCCAGCGCGCCGGTCGCGTGAAGGGCGAGCTGGTGCTCGACGGCGGCGTGGTCGGGCGCGACCTCGGCGATGTCGACGAAGACCAGCGGGTCCAGCGCGTAGCTCGCCCAGAGCGCGGCGTTCCAGGACCAGGGCTCGGGGATCTCGCTCGTCACCGTCGCGAAGAGGTCGCGCGCGTGCGGCGAGGGCCGGAAGGTCTGCGCGTTGACGCGCGGGTTCTCGGCGCGCGCGAGGTCGTCGGAGAGGAGGACGCGCGTGCTCGCTGCGACGAGAGACAGCGCGACGAGCGCGCGAAGCGTGAGCCGGATCGACACCGAAGCCCCCGAGACCTGCGAGACGGATTACCGTGCGGGCGAGCATGCTCGTATCCGCTTACGAGCTTGCGCTCGGGAGCTTGCGCGAGAACGCGCGATCGGGTCAACCAGAACTCTCTCAGCGCGATGTAACGCTTGGTAATCCGTGCGTCGCCGCGGTCAACCCGCAGCCGCGGCGGCCGGTGGCTCGGAGGCCATGCTCACCGGGCGCACGCTCACCTGGCGCACGTGCAGCGCGTCGGCGGTGACGACCTCGAAGCGGAAGCCCTGGTATTCACAAACGAATCCTGACTCGGGCACGCGCCCCGCCTCCTGCATGAGCAGGCCGGCGACGGTCTCGTAATCCGCCTCCTCGTCGTCGGGGAAATCGCAGCCGAGCGCCCGCTCGAGCTCGCTCATCGCGACGACGCCCTCGACCAGCCAGCTGCCGTCGGGCTGCGGCTGGATCGGCTCGACCGTGCGATCGTGCTCGTCGTAGATCGGGCCGAAGACCTCCTCGATGATGTCCTCGAGCGTGACGATCCCGGCGACGCCGCCGTACTCCGAGGCGATGATCGCCAGGTGCACGCGCTCGCGCTGCATGTCGTGGAAGAGGTCCTGCACGGCGATGTTCCAGGGGCGCACCAGCGGGCGTCGCAGCACCTCGGCGACGCGCGGCGGGCTCTGGCGATCGCGCGTGAGTGCAGCCTGGAAGAAGTCCTTGATGTAGAGCACGCCGACGATGTTGTCGATGTTGCCGCGGAAGACCGGGTAGCGCGAGTGCCCGTGCTCCTTGACGATCTGCATGACCTCGGCGAGGCCGGAGTCGACCGGCAGCGCGTGGATCTCCGTGCGCGGGACCATCACCTCGCGCGCGACCTTGTCGTCGAGATCGAAGATCCCGGTGAGCAGCTTGGCCGACGCTTCGGAGACCGAGCCGTCGCTCTTGCCGATGCGCACCATCTCCTCGATGTCCTCGTCGGTGACGCTGGCGCTGCCTTCGGTGGCGCCGCCCAGGCGGGTGACCGCGCTCTTGGTGATGCGCACGAGCACGCGCATGATCGGGTAGAAGAGCGCGTACGAGACCGACATCACCGGCAGCACGCGCAGCACGTTCTCCGGGTTGTGCTTGGCGTAGGTCTTGGGCACGACCTCGCCGGCGATGAGCACGATCATCGTCAGCACGCCGACCGCGATCGGGATCGCCCAGCCGGCGACGACCGTGCCCTGCAGGAGGTTGTGGGTGAGGTCGGTCGCCAGCGCCGAGGCGGAGATGTTCACCAGGTTGTTGCCGATGAGGATCATCGCCAACACGTCGTTGGGGTGGTCGCGCCACTTGACGAGGATCCGCGACGGATGAGGCGCCTCGAGCAGGCGACGCAGGCGCATGTCACCCAGGCTGATGAGCGCGGTCTCCATCGACGAGTAGCAGGCCGAGAGGCCGAGCAACAGAAGGATGACGAAAACCTCTACGGATGGACTCAAGCGCCTCTGGGGGTCCTGGTTGGCCTCTTCGGCGCGCCCTCCCGCGCGACCGACCCTGTCACGAAGTCCAAGCACTAACACAGCTCGCGGGGGCTGTCATGCCGTGGGTCGCTGCGTGTGACTTGCCCCGGAGGCCCCCGCAGCCGTATCGAAGAGGCGGAGGCTGTCGATGACGCGAGCGTGCGAGTCCGTGGCGCGGAGGGTCCCGTGGGTGGTGCCGCTGTCGCTCTGGGCGTGCTCGACCGACGACGGGGTGTCGCTCGTCGCCGATGGCGAAGCGGACGCGCAGGTCGAGGTCGGCGATCTCGGGCGCGACAGCGACGGCGAGATCTTCTTCCCCGAGGTCGAGGTCGAGGCGAGCGACGCATCGGAGGAGCTCACCGATGGCGACGGCGAGGTCGAGGCGGGATGTGACGACGATCCGGGTGGCTTCGGGTGCACTTGCCGCGACAACGTCGAGTGCAACAGCGGCTTCTGCGTGCCGACGAGCGCGGGCGGCGAGGTGTGCACGAAGTTCTGCACCGCGGACTGCCCGGCGGGCTGGGACTGCACCCTGATCCAGTTCCCCGGGTCGGACCCGGCGTTTCTGTGCATCCAGACCGCGCTCAACCTGTGCCGGCCGTGCACGAGCGACGCGCAGTGCCAGGCGGGTCCGCTGGGGTCGACCGCGGACCGATGTGTGCGCGGTGAGGGGCGCGCGGGCAGCTTCTGCGGGGTCGACTGCAGCGAGGGCGGCTTCTGCCCGACCGGGTACGCCTGCCGCGAGGTGGTCGCGCTCGAGGACGGCGCGACGGTCGGACAATGTGTGCCACGCGAGGGCGAGTGCGAGTGCTCGAAGCGGGCGATCACCGAAGGCGCGTGGACCGCGTGCGGTGAAGGTGCGTGCGTCGGACGGCGCGAGTGCACCGAGGCGGGGCTCAGCGCGTGTGACGCGCCGCCGTACGCCGAAGAGGCGTGCGACGGCCGCGACAACGACTGCGACGAGGAGGTCGACGAGGGCTTCGTCGATACCGATCTCGACGGTGAGGCCGATTGTGTCGACGGTGACGACGACGGCGATGGGGTCGACGACGGCGAGGACAACTGCCCGCTCGTCGCCAACGTCGATCAGATCGATACTGACGACGACGGGATCGGGGACGCGTGTGATCCCGATGACGACGGTGACGGCGTCGACGATGACGACGACAACTGCCCGCTGGTCGCCAACGCGGGGCAGGAAGACTCCGATGGCGACGGGGTCGGAGACGCATGTGACGAGGAGGCGCCGGCGCCGCCCGTGCTCGAGGCGACCGATCCGAGCTCACCCTCCGACGATGCGACGCCGAGCGTGCTCGGCCGCTCCGAGATCGGTTCGGTCGTGACGTTCTACCTCGATGAGCACTGCCTCGGAGCGAGCGTCGGCGAGGCGGCGAGCGACGACGACGGGCGCTTCTCCGGCCCGGCGAGCGTGCCCGAGAACACGACGAGCCTGCTCTTCGGCACCGCGACCGACGGGGCCGGCAACGTGTCGGTGTGCTCGGAGGTGCCGCTCGTCTACACCCACGACGATCGTGCGCCGGCGATCCCGATCCTCATCGCGACCGATCCGAGCTCGCCCTCGCGCACGAGCCTCGCACCCGCGGTGAGCGGCAGCGGTGAGTCGGGCTCGGTCGTGCGCCTCTACGTCGAGAGCTGCGGCGGCGCCGCGCTCGGCACGGCGGTCGTCGGCGAAGACGGCGCCTTCGTGATCGTCGGGCAGGCCCAGGCCAACGCGACGACGCGCTTCGTCGCCGACGCGAGCGACGAGGTCGGCAACCGCTCGGGCTGCTCGGCGCCGCTCGCCTACGTGCACGATGCGAGCGCGCCCGCGGCGCCGGTGCTGAGCCACACGACGCCACCCTCGCCGAGCCGGAGCGTGCTGAACCCGACCGTGCACGGGAGCGCCGAGCCGGGCGCGACGATCCAGCTCCACACGAGCCCGAGCTGCTCGAGCGCGCAGGCGGCGACGACGATCGCCGATCCGGGCACGGGCGCGTTCGCGCTGGTCGGCAGCGCGCAGGCCAACACGACGACGACCTTCTACGCGACGGCGACCGACGCGGCGGGCAACGTGTCGGCCTGCTCGAACGGGCTCGCCTACCTGCACGACGACCGCGGGCCGACCAGGCCCGTCCTGAGCGCGACCGATCCGGCCTCACCTTCGCGGGACACCACGCCGCTCGTGCTCGGCCAGTCCGACGCGACGACGGTGGTGCAGCTCTATACCGATTCGTGCGCCACGCCGATCGGCCAGACCGCGATCGCGGCGGCGAACCGATCGTTTGCGATCGAGGTGACGGTCGGCGCCAACGCGACGACGACCCTGCGCGCCGATGCGCGCGACGAGGCGGGCAACCGGTCGGCGTGCAGCGATCCGCTCGTCTATGTCAGCGACAACGCCCCCCCTGCCCCACCGGTCTGGACCGGCACCACGCCGAGCTCGCCGTCGAACGTCGCGACGCCGACACTCAATGGCACCGCCGAGACGGGCGCGACCGTGCGCGTGTATGCATCCGCGAACTGTGGCGGCGTCGCGATCGCAACGCTGGGACCGCTCGGCGCGACGGCCTTCTCGCACGTCGCGAGCGTGAACAACACGACGGCGAGCTTCACCGCGACCGCGACCGACGCGGCCGGCAACGTCTCGGGCTGCTCGGCGGTCCTGAGCTACACGCACGACGCGACGGGACCGGCGACGCCGACGATCACCGCGTCGAGCCCGAGCTCACCGGGGACCTCGACGACGCCGACGCTCTCGGGCACCGCCGAGGCGGGCGCGCTGGTCGAGATCTACCGAACGGCGACGTGCACGGGGAGCGCGGTCGGCAGCGGCACCGCGAGCGGCGCGGGCACCTTCTCGGGGATCAGCGTGAGCGCCGATCCGGGCGCGACGACAGTCTTCTACGCGCGCGCGCTCGACGCGCTCGGCAACGCGTCGGGCTGCTCGGCGGGCTTCGCCTACGAGCACCAGCTCGCGCCGGTGCCGGTGCCGACCTTGACCGGCTTCACGCCGAGCTCGCCGGCGAGCGAGCCGCTCGTGCAGGTGCACGGGTCGATCGCGCAGAGCGGGCTGACGATCCGCCTCTTCAAGAACGGGACCTGCGCGGGCTCGCACGATACCGCGCTCGTGGGGGCGGGCCCGAGCTTCTCGATCACGCCGAGCACGCCGACGACGGCGACGACGACGTTTTCCGCGCTGGCGGTCGACGGGGCGCGCCTGTCGGGATGCTCGAGCGCGCTGACCTTCACCCTGCAGTCGACGACGACGCTCAATGCGCCGGTGCTCGGTGAGTTCGAGCCACCAACTCCCGACAACACGACGACCGACATCGACGTCAAGGTGTCGCCGAGCAACTCGGAAGCCGTCACGATCTACTTGTACACGAGCGCCGACTGCTCCGGTTCTCCCGTCGATCAGGCCAGCGTCAATGGCGGCACCGTCCAGATCACGATGGACTTCACGGCCGTGGCTCAGGGGTGCACGACGGTATCCGCAAGGGCGGTGAACGCGGGTGGCACCAGTCCGTGCTCCACGCCGAAGACGTTCACACACTATGTCTGTGACTTCTGTGTCTGCGCGGATGACTGGATCCACCACTTCGGTAGCTCGGGTCTGGACCTTGGCACCGCGTCTGCTGTGTTCCCCGGGAGCGCCTCGGCCTATGTCGTCGGAACGACGCATGGCGCGCTCTTCGGACAGGCGACCGCCGGCGGCACCGACGCGTTCATCGCCGAATATGGTGTCGATGGTGAGCAGACGCCGCTCAATCTCACCGCACGAATAGGGTCGAGCACCGATGACACCGCGACTGCGGTGCTCGTTGACCTCGATGGAAACGTCTATGTCGCCGGGCGCACCTTCGGCGACATCGCGGGCGACGGTCAGCCGATCGACTCGTGTGGTGGTTCGGCGTGCGGCGATGCGTGGATCGCGCGATACCCGAAGACCGGCACCACGCGAGACTGGATCGTACGCTATCGAACCGCGCGCCGCGACACCGCCGTCGATCTCGCCTGGGACGAGTCGGGGCGTCGCGTGCTGATGCTGATCGAGTCCGCCGACGCGGCGAACGAATCCGTGAGGAGCCCGAGGATCGTCGCGGTCGCCTGGACGACTGGCGTCATCACGCCGTTGTGGGACCGCATCGACGACACCCAGGACCTGCGTGCCGCTGGCTTGCACATCGACGGTTCACGCAACCTCTACGTGCACGGCCACGCCGCCACCGCGATCACCGGCGCGAAGACGGAAAACGGCATCGCCGGTGGAGGGCTCTACATCGTCAAGCTGAGCTCGGCCGGCGCCGAGACCTGGATCCAGCATTGGGGCAGCGACGCGGCCGACGAGCCCTACGATCTCTTCGTCTCGGGAGGCGGCGTGGTGTACGCGGCGGCGGCGCTCTCCGGGGCGGCGGTCGGGACCAACGCCGCGGGCGGCCACAGCGGCGGTCGCGACGCGGCGATCGCACGCTTCGTCAATAACGGCGACCAGCAGTGGGTCCGGGTCTTCGGCACGAGCGCCGACGACGCCGCGGTCGGGGTCGTGCTCGACGGCAGCGACGTGCGCGTCGTCGGGCACACGGCGGGCGCGATCGCGACACACTTCGGCGGCGCCGATCTCTTCACCGCGACGCTCGATGACAGCGGCGAGGTCCAGCACACGCGCCAGTTCGGCACGTCCGAGGACGACATCCCCGGACGTGCGAGCTACGTCGGCGGCGAGTGGTACGTGCCCGGCGTCACCCACGGCGATTGGACCGGTCAGTCGCCCGACGCGTGCACCTACGATGGGCTCGGTGACGTGCTGTTCGCGAACCTGTGCCCAACGCAGTGATCTGAGAGGCGTCACATGATGCTGTGCAGGATCACACATTCCTTTGGCGATGGCCTGACTGGCTGATACGCTCGCCTTCGTCGGTCCTTCGCGCAAGGTAGATATCCCATGAGCTCACACCTTCCGGCTGAGCAGGCTCAGCGCAGCGTTGGTGCGCCCTCGCGTCGCGACTCCAAGGAAGGCACGACCCCGACGACGTCGGTGCAGCGGACCGCGGCGCAGCGGGGAATGGACTACGAGACCGCCGCGGCGGCGCTGGTGCCTCCGCCCGAGGGTGCGCCGGTGCAGCTCGACAGCGGAAGCCCCGAGCTCGCCGTGCCCGAGCCGCAGGGCGGTGGCAGCCCGCTGCCCGATGGGGTGCGCGGCGGCATGGAGCAGTCCTTCGGGGCCGACTTCTCCGGGGTGCGCGTGCACGAGGGGCCGTCCGCCGAGTCGATGGGCGGCGTGCGCGCGGCGACCAGGGGCAGCGACATCACCTTCGCCCAGGGCGAGTACGCGCCGGACTCCAGGAGCGGGCGCGAGCTGATCGGCCACGAGCTCACGCACGTCGTGCACCAGGCGGCGGGCCGGGTCGCGCCGACCGAGCAGGCCAAGGGCGGGAACATCAATAGCGACGTCGGGCTCGAGGCCGAGGCCGACCAGATGGGCGCGCGCGCGGCGGCCGGGCTGCCGGCGCGCGTGGCCGGGGCCGGGGCGCTGCGTGGTGCGCCGATCGGCGGCGAGGTCACGCAGTTCAACATCTTCACCGACATCCGCGACGGGGTGAAGGGCAAGTACAAGAAAATAAAGGATAAACGCGCCCAGGACAAGCAGGACCGGCAGGACGCGCGCAACACCAACCGCACCGCGATCGACGACGCGCGCGACGATGCGACCGGCGCGCCCGAGGTCACCGCCGAGGCCGCGGCGAAGCTGCTCGAGAGCCTGACCACCTATGTCGAGGGCAAGCTGTCGGGCAACCGCGAGCTGGTCGACAAGCTCAAGACCCACGGCAGGGACCACGCCAAGAGCAGGATCGGCACCGGCACGCAAGGCAAGGACGACGCGGCGGAGTACGCCAAGGAGATCCTCAAGGCCTCCAAGGCGCACCACCTGGCGATCGACGCCAAGGCCGGCGAGCTCGCCCGGCCCAAGGCGACCGCGGCCGAGCCGGAGATCCTCGCCGCGGCCGAGGAGGGCTACGACAACACCTCCGGCTCGGGAGACCAGGCCGAGCTGATCGCCAAGGCCAAGGAGAAGGCGGCGAGCAAGGCGGCCAAGGTCGTCAGCGACAAGGCGACCTCGGCGAAGAAGACGCTCTCGCAGGAGATCGAGGCCGACAAGGCGAACATCGAGGCCGATCTCAAGAACCGGACCGCCGACGGGGTCGAGGCCAAGGCCGACGAGGAGCTGCTCAAGCGCACCAACGAGGACGCGACCGTGATCGCCGCGGTCGATCAGGCCTACCCCGACGGCAAGAAGACGATCGAAGACGCGCTCGAGGCGTTCCTCGAGGACAAGCTCGGCGTGCACGGGGTCGCGATCACGCGCTCGAAGAAGCTCAAGGAGTTCCGCGAGCAGATGACCAAGGCTGGGCGCGACAAGGCGAAGACCGACGCCGAGACCCACACCGCCGGGCAGAGCGACGAGCTCCAGGAGGACGCGAAGAAGCGCTCGGCCGACGGCGCGGACGCGTCGACCAAGAAGGCGTTGAAGCAGCTCGCGGCCGACGGCACCACCGACGCGATGACGACGGCCGACGTGGTGAGCAAGCTCAAGGCGGCGGCGAGCAAGGCGGCGTGGGGCTCGATCCGCGACGGCGGGCGCGGCAAGCAGGCGGCCCGCCAGGCGGTCGCGGCGGCGGTGCCGGCGATCCAGGCCGAGGCGATCGAGCAGGCGCGCACCTGGAAGAACGAGTACTTGAACGACGTCGCCAAGCAGCTCGAGGCGGCGGGCAAGGTCGAGACCCAGGTCGGGACCGACCAGGTCGGCGAGAAGGCCGGCGACGAGAGCATCGCCAAGAAGCCCGACGTCGATCTTCTCGTCGGGGTGGCGGTGCCGCCGGCCGAGGAGCTCGTCAAGTCGCAGATCTCGAAGCACCTCAAGACCGCGATCGGTGCGATGGGCGCCGGCTGGTGGCGCAGCGACGCGGTGCGCAACTTCCGCGCCGAGATGAAGAAGGCGGGGCGCCAGCAGGCGTACGGCGATCTCGACACGCAGATCGGGAGTGAGGGCCTGCGCCCCGCGACCGAGGCTTACATGAAGGTCGCGGGCAAGGAGATCGCCTACGACAAGGCCAAGGGCTCGGTGAACGAGAAGATGAAGGCCTTCGCCAAGGAGGGCGCGGGCGAGGCGCTCACGCGCGCGGCGACCAAGGCCGGGCTGGAGAAGGTCGGGCGCACCGCGGCGTTCAAGGCGTTCCGGCATGGCAAGCCCAAGCCGGCTGCGAAGGCCGACACCATCGCGGCTGTGAACGGGGCGGTCGCGACCGAGGTCACCAAGGCGATGGCCGAGGCGGAGACCTGGAAGTCCGAGCTCTTCAGCAAGACGGCGATCCCCGACTCCGAGGACCAGGTCAAGACGCAGGTGCAGACCGACCAGGTGGGCCAGAAGTCGCTCAAGCAGGCGATCAAGGCGAACACGACGGCCGAGGGCATGGCGGCGGTCGGGCGCCTGGTCGACCTGGCGGTGCCGCAGCGGGGCGACGCGTGCAAGGTCGAGATCGAGCTCCGGATCCCGGTCAACACCGGGCCGGGCTTCGTCAAGCTGCACCTCCTCGGCGAGGCCGAGCGCGGGGTCACCACGCGCAAGAACGGCGCGCCGCCGGGTGGCGTCGACGCCAAGAGCCTCAAAGTCGGCATGCAGTTCAACATCGGCGGCGGCATCGACGCCTGGGGCGTGCGGCTCGACGGCACGATCGGCTTCTTCGTGCGCGCGCAGGCGATGGACACGCAGAAGACCTTCCAGGCGCTCAACTACGGCGCGTACCGCTTCGCCTGCGGCATCAACAACGGCATGGCGGACTGGTGGGGCGGCAGCGGCAAGGCCAAGGACACCAGCGGCGGCGGGCACGGCAAGGGCGCCACCGAGCGGGCCGAGCTGTGGGCTGCGATGGTCGAAGAGAACGTCTTCATGCGGAAGAACCCGCACTACGACCCGCACTGGCAGCCGGGCGACCCGGCGAAGAAGAAGCACGAGTACATCCCCGACGACGACGCCTTCGTCGACATCGGCGGTGCGCTCAACGCCAAGGGCAAGGTCAAGGCGCACGTCTTCGAGGCCGAGGCACAGGCCCGCGGCGAGCTCTTCTCCCACATCGACGGCGCGACGATCAAACAGCGCGTCAAGAAGGCGAAGCAGAAGGGCAAGATCGCCAACACCTCGGACATCGGCCTGGGCAAGGGCGGCACGACCGAGCAGGACGCCAAGGACCGGCGCAAGGTGATCCGGCCGAAGACCGGCGGCGGCATGGTCCTCGAGGCCAAGACCCAGTTCAAGATCCTCGAGCAGCTCATCGAGTTCGCGGGCAAGCTCGAGATCGGCACCAACGGCTGGGGCGTCGAGATCGCCGCGGGGCTCAAGCTCGACACCGCGTCGGACGCCGGGCCGACGCTCTTCGAGAAGATCGCCAGCGGCATCGTCGGATCCGGCGCGAGCAGCCTGCGCTCGCTGGTCGGCCTCTACCAGAACGCCGGACAGACCGGTGGCGAGCACGCCAACAAGGGGATCGGCTCGCTGCTCGACGCCGGCAACGACGCCGAGAACATCATCGACTCGGCGACGGGCGGCATGCTGACGACCGCGCTCGGCAAGGCCTACCAGACCAGCGCAGCGAAGAGCGACCAGGTCAACGAGACCGTCAGCGACAAGTTCGACGAGATCACCGGCCAGAACAACGACATGCCCGAGAACCAGGGCGACAAGGCAGGCGCCTCCTCCGAGGTCATGCTGCAGATCGTCATCCAGATCGGGCCCGGCACCTGCGCGCTCACGATCAAGCAGATCAAGGTGCGCAAGCTCGGCGTCGACCTCGGCGGCGTCGCGCTGGAGGCGCAGATCGAAAAGCAGAAGCGGCTGGCGACGCTCGGCATGGTCGGCGGTCGTTTCCATGCGGAGGGACTGGGCTTCGGCACGTCGCGGCCTCGGACCTGATGCGCGAGTGAGGGAGGGCGAGCGATGGCGGACAACGAGGCACCGGTCGAGCTGAGACCGCTCTGGGGCGAGCCGATCCACGGCATGCTGCAGGGGATCGAGGAGGACGACGACGCGCTCTACGTCGAGATCGTCGTGAGCGGTCGGACCTTCGCGCGGGTGGTCGCGACCGAGAGCTTCGGCCTGATGGACGAGGCGCTCGCGGTCGGCTCGCCCGAGCAGCTCGATCCCGAGGCGCCGGTGCGCATGACCTTGAGGCTCAGGCGCGGGCTGACGGCGCACATCGCCGCCCAGGAGGACGAGCTCGCGGTGGCGGTGGCGCACGGGCTGTGTCTGCCCGACGAGCCGTGGTCGAGCGTGGTCCGGCAGAGCGAGGCGTGGCTCCTGTGCGCGGCGATGCAGCGCATGGAAGTGCCCGGCGATCCGGAGGCGATGGCGGAGGCGGGGATCCGCACGGCCTGGATGCCCGACGACGACGATTGACGTGAGCCCATTCGGGCCGCGATCGGTTATGATCGCGTCATGAGCGTCGAGCGCAACCCGAGCAGCCCCGGACTCCCAGCGGAGGCGATCACCGCGATCGCCGACGCACATCCGACGCTGGCGGTGCTGGTCCTCCATGGCTCGCGCGCGCGCGGTGACGCGCATGCGCGGTCGGACTGGGACTTCGGCTTCCTCGGGCAGGGCGTGGACCCGCTGGCGCTGCGTGCGAACCTGACCCAGCTCGTCCGGAGCGACGAGGTCGACCTGACGGATCTCTCGCGGGCGGGGGCGCTCCTGGCCTATCGGGTTGCACGGGACGGGGTGCTGCTCTTCGAGCGTGAGCCCGAGCGCTTCACGGCCTTCCGTATCGCGGCCACCCTGACCTGGCTCGACATGGAGCCGGTCGTGAGCGCGGCGCATCGCGAGATCCTGGCGGAGCTCGGTCCATGAGCCTGCTCGATCCCGCGCTGCTCGCGGAGCGCACGGCCCATCTCGAGCGGCACCTCGAGCGGGTGCGTTCACGCCTGCCGGCGCGCGCCGAGGATCTCCTCCCCGAGAGCGATGCCTCCGACGCGGTGATCCTGCATCTGTGGCAAGCGGTGCAGATCGCGATCGATCTCGGCGTCTCCGCCTGCGTCAAGCTCGGGCTCGGAGCACCGCCGACCTACGCGGAGGCTTTTCGCAGGCTGGCGGAGCACGGCGTGATCGCCGTCGAGCTGGCGCAGAGCCTCGCGCGCGCCGCGGGCTTTCGAAACCTCGTCGCGCATGCGTACGACAAGTTGGACCTGGGTCGCGTCCATGAGGCGGCACGCGAGGGCCCGGCCGATCTCATCGCGTTCGTGAGAGCGCTGCGCGACCTTCAGGGGCGGCGGGAGCCGGGCTCGGTCGGCTGATCGTAGTCGATCTGGCGGGGCCTGGGGCTGACCATGTCGGGCTGGGCTTCGCCCTGGGCGTGGATGAAGGCGTCCATGTCCTCGGCGAAGCGCTCGCGGGCGGCGGTCTGCTCGGGGGTCTCGTGCGAGGCGTGCGCGCGGGTCATCGCGACGACCGTGGTGTCGACGCCGATGACGCCGAGCACGAAGACGTTGGCGACGATGCCGAAGATCGGCACGACGGCGTCGAGCGGGTTGAGGTCGAGGGTGCTGACGAGATCGATGAGCCCGATGAAGAGGAAGAGGCCGCCGGCGCCGTTGAGGATGGCGGTGGCGAGGCGGGTCTGGCGGATCTGGGCAAGCGCCGGGTCGAGCTCGCTGGGGCCCGCGAGCTTGCGACCCGCGCGGATGAGAAAGATCGGCGCGCCGAGGAAGCAGAAGAGCGCCAGCGCCATGAGGCCGCCGCCGGCGATCTGGTAGGGCATCAGCATCACGACGAAGAGGAGCAGGATGTAGTACGGCGTGCCGAGGAGGATGAGCCAGCCGGGGGTGGCCGAGCCGGGGAAGAGCGCCTTGGCGGTGAGCGCGGCGCGCAGGAGACCGGGGACCAGCGACAGCGCCTTGGGCGCGAGCCCGATGACGGCGTTCATCGCGCCGAGGAGGCCGATCATCACCTCCTGCGCGCCGAAGATCCCTTGCTCGCGCGCGAAGGAGCGCAGCGGGAAGAGCGCGACCAGGAACGGCACGACGAAGGCGATGAGCCAGGTCCAGAAGAGGATGCGGCGTGACTTGCCGAGGCGATCCCAGCGGCGGAAGGCGACGAAGACACCGACGCACATGCCGATGTTCGCGAAGCTGATCATCAGATAGAGGCCGGAGAGCGTGTTGGCGCCCGAGCCGGCCATCGCGACGATGTCGCGGATGAAGTGCAGGAGCGTCGCCGGCAGGAGGAAGACCAGCGCCATGAAGAGCGCGCCGCGGCGCCAGAGGATGAGGCGCTGGAGCGGCTCGGAGCCGCCGTGGATGCGCTCGACCTCGAGCGCGGTCGCCTCGTCGGGCAGGATGTGGCCGTGGCTGATGTCGGCGCTGAGCGCGCGCTTGAAGAGGGTGCCGTAGGTGCCGGGGGCGGCGGCCGGGGAGGCTGCGCTCGCGCCGGCGGGATCATGATCGCTCATGAGCGCGACGATAGATCCAAGTTCGTCCGGGCGCGAGCGTGCCTCGACAGCTCAAGGGATGTCGAAAAATCGAGCGAGGCGGGATGGCCGCAAGAAGGGAGGGAAGGGAGCGCGGAGGCGTACTCGACGTACGCCGCACAAGCGACCGACCGACCGACGCCGCGGACGCCCGCCGTAGCCGAATTTTTCGACAGACCTTCAGCCTTCGGGCCAGAAGCGGGCGTCGCTCTCGGCCATTTTCGTGAGCAGAGCCGGCGGGTTCCAGCGCGCGCCGTGGGTCGGATCCTCGGCGGCGAAGGCGGCGAGGGTGGCGACGACGTTCTTGAGACCGCGCCGGTCCATCCACGCCAGCGGGCCGCCCGAGCTCGGGGCGAAGCCGATCCCGAAGATGGCGCCGACCTCGGCGTCACGCTTCTCGCGCAGGATCCCCTCCTCGAGGCAGCGCGCGACCTCGAGCACCTGCACGTGCATGAGGCGGTCCTTGAGGTAGTCGATCCCGGTCTTCGCCGGCTTCGCGCTGACGAGGTCCTTGAGACCGGGCCAGATCCGGCGCTCGCCCGCGTAATCGTAGAAGCCCTTGCCATGGGCCTTGCCGAGGCGGCCGTGGTCTTCGACCAGCGAGCGCAGGAGCTTGACGCCGGCGATGTCGGAGACGTTCTGGCCGAGGTAGCGCTCGCGCTGCAGGATCCCGTGGTGGCCGAGCTTGAGGGTGACCTCGTCGAAGACCTTGAGCGGCGGCACGACCATGCCGGCCTGCTTGGCGGCCTGCTCGATCATCACCGGGTCGTGGCCCTCGGCGACGAGCTGCACCGCCTCCATCAGGTAGGTGCCGAAGACGCGGCTCGTGTAGAAGCCGTAGCCGTCGTTGACGACGATCGGCACCTTGCCGAGGAGCTTGGTGAACGCGAGCGCGCGCGCGACGGTGTGGTCGTCGGTCTTGTCGCCGCGGATGATCTCGAGGAGCGGCATCACCTCGACCGGCGAGAAGAAGTGCAGGCCGATGAAGCGCTCGGGCTTCTTCGACGCGGTGGCGAGGTGGGTGATCGGGATCGCCGAGGTGTTCGACGCCCAGATCCCGCGCTCGGACAAGAGCGGCTCGAGCTCGCGCGTGACGGCGTGCTTGACCTCGTCGTTCTCGATCACCGCCTCGATGACGAGGTCGGAGCCGGCGATGGGGCCGTTGTCGAGCGTGAAGGTGATGCGATCGAGCACGGCCTGGCGCTGTTCGGCGGACAGATGCTTCTTCTTCTGCAGCTCGGCCTCGATGTGCTTTCGGCCGGCGGCGAGCTGCGCCTCGGCGATGTCCTTGAGCACGACGGCGAGGCCCTTGTCGGCGCAGATGTAGGCGAGGCCGGCGCCCATCATGCCGGCGCCGAGGATCGTGACCTTCTCGATCCCCATCGCCTCGCCCTCGCCGAGCTGCGGCAGCCCCTCGGCCTTGAGCGCGGCGTTGCGGTGGAACCAGAAGGTGCGGATCATGTCCTTCGAGGTGTCGGAGACCGCGCACTTGACGAACCAGCGGTGCTCCACCTCGAGCGCGCGATCGAAGTCGAGCACGCTGCCTTCCTGGACGGCGCAGATCGCCGCCTCGATCTGCGGCATCGTGTTGGCGACCTTCTTGTAGAGCATCGCGCAGGCGACGAGCACGATGTTCTTGGCGTCCTGGCTCGTCGGCTGGGGGCCGGGGAAGGTGAAGCCCTTCTGGTCCCAGGGCTGCTTGGCCTTGGGGTTGGCGGCGATCCAGGCGTGCGCGGCGGCGTAGAGCTCGTCCTTCGTCTTGAAGAGCTCGTCGACCATGCCGAGCTGCTTGGCCTTGGGCGCGCGCACCGGCTGGCCCTGGCTGATGTGCTCGAGCGCCTTCTGGATGCCGACGATGCGCGGCAGCCGCTGGGTGCCGCCGGCGCCGGGGATCACGCCGAGGGTGACCTCGGGCAGGCCGACCTGGATCGCGGCGTCGTCGAGCGCAAAGCGACGGTGGGTGGCGAGCGCGAGCTCGTAGCCGCCGCCGAGCGCCGAGCCGGTCAGCGCGCAGACGACCGGCACGCCGGCGGTCTCGTAGGCGCGGAAGAGCGCGTTGAGATCCTTGACGTAGTCGTAGGTGACCTTGGGATCGCGCATCGGCACGAGCCCCTCGATGTCGGCGCCGACGCAGAAGTTCTTGTGCGCGGTGCCGATGATGATGCCCTTGAGGCCGGTCTGCGCCTTGGCCCAGTTGAGCGCGTCGAAGAGGCCCTCGGCGAAGGCGCGGTCGACCTTGTTGGTCTTGCCCTCCATCGCGAGCAGCAGGGTGGCGACGCCGGTCGCGGGGTCGAAGGTGCACTCGAGGGCGGGGTTCTTGTGGGTGATCATGTGCTCGATTCTCCTCAGACGCGCTCGATGATGGTCGCGATGCCCATGCCGCCGCCGATGCAGAGCGTGATGAGCGCGGTGCCCTGGCCCTTGCGCTCGAGGGCGTCGAGCGCGGTGCCGGTGAGCATGGCGCCGGTCGCGCCGAGCGGGTGGCCCATCGCGATGGCGCCGCCCTCGGGGTTGACCTTGGCGTGGTCGACGCCGAACTCCTGCATGAACATGAGCGGCACGGTGGCGAAGGCCTCGTTGACTTCGAAGTGATCGATGTCGCCGATCGTCATGCCCGCCTTGGCGAGCACCTTGCGGGTCGCCGGGAGCGGGCCGGTCAGCATGATGATCGGATCAGCGCCGGCCAGCGCCACCGCCTTGACGCGGGCGCGCGGCTTCATGCCGAAGCGCTCGCCGGCGGCCTTGGAGCCGATGACCAGCGCCGCGGCGCCGTCGACGATGCCCGACGAGTTGCCGGCGTGGTGCACGTGGTCGATGTGCTCGACCTGCGGGTAGGTCTTCTTGACGAGCTCGTCGAGGGCGAAGTTCTTGCCGAGCATCTCGAAGGCCGGGCGCAGCTTGGCGAGCCCTTCGAGGGTCGTGTCGGGGCGCACGAGCTCGTCCTTGTCGAGCACGGTGAGGCCGTTCTGGTCCTTGACCGGGATGATGGAGCGCTCGAAGAGGCGCTTCTCCCAGCTCTCGGTGGCGCGCTGCTGCGAGGTGAGCGCGTAGCGGTCGACGTCCTGGCGCGAGAAGCCGCGCAAGGTGGCGATGAGGTCGGCCGAGATCCCCTGCGGCACGGTGTTGAGCTCGAGCTCGGTGCGCGCGTCCATCATCGCGCCGCCGTCGGAGCCCATCTCGACCCGCGACATCGACTCGACGCCGCCGGCGATGACGAGGTCGTGGAAGCCGGAGGCGACCATGGCGGCGGCCTGGTTGATGGCCTCGAGGCCCGAGCCGCAGAAGCGGTTGAGCGTCACGCCCGGCGCGTCGAAGTCGTACTTGGCGAGGAGCGCGGCGGTGCGGGCGATGCACTGGCCCTGGTCGCCGCTCTGGGTGACGCAGCCGATGACGACGTCCTCGACGGCGGCGGTGTCGATGTGGTTGCGGTCGCGCACCGCCTCGAGCACGGTGACGAGCAGGTCGACCGGGCGCACGACGTAGAGCGAGCCCGAGGATTTGCCGCGCCCGCGCGGGGTGCGGACGGCATCATAGATGTAGGCGGTCATCGCGAGGTCTCCGGGGGAGGGACGAGGGGTGAGCGGTGATTCAGAGGATGCCCTTGCGCTTGCGGCAGCGGGCGTCGAGGCGCGCGGCGCGATCTTCGCCGACGCCGAGCTTGGCGGCGAGCTGCATGACGCGCTGGTGCTCGGCCTTGTCGAGGCGACCGTCGGCGTAGGCCGACTCGAGCGCCTGGTCGAGCACGTACTCCTTGGCGAGCTCGAGGCCGCGCGTCTGGTCGTCGGCGGCGACGCCGAGGCCCTGGGCGAAGAAGGCGAGCTTCTTCTGCTCGCTGTCGGCGAAGTGCTCGTCGGAGACGGCCATCGCCGCCGCGAGGAGCCACATGACGTGGCGCGCGTCCTCGCTGGTCTCCTCGAGATCGGCCTTGGACAAGGGCGGCCGCTCGAGGAGGTCGTCGAGCTTGTGCTCTTGCAGGAAGGCGTGGAAGAGCTCGCGCTCCTCCTCGGCGAGCTGGCCGTCGGCCGAGGCGATCTCGGCGAGCATGCGCGCGAGCACGGCGCGATCCCACGCCTTGGCGAGCTGGGCCGTCTGCACGATGACGGTGAACTCGGTCTGCAGCTCCTTGAAGACCGAGCCGGAGACGAAGCGCTGCGTCGACTCGTCCCAGGCCCAGCGGTTGCCGACCGAGCGGAAGGCGTCGAGGATCGCCTCCTTGAGCTCGGCCTCGCTCGGCTGGTGCGCGCGCGAGTCGCCGGCCGCGCCGGCCGCGTCGACGACGGTCGAGCCGATGGCGCCGCCGACGCCGTAGCCGAAGACCGAGTACATCATGCGCGAGAGCGACCAGCGGATGTTGCGCCAGAGCGAGCGCTTGACGTCGCTCTTGATCTTGCTGCCGGCCGACTCGGTGATGTGGCCGGTCGCGCGCATCTGCTCGCCGGAGACCGGGCACTGGAAGGTGACCTGCACCGAGCCGTGCGAGAGATCGGTCTGTACGACCAGCGGGGCGACGAGCTCGTAGGTAAGTTCGGGCATCTCGGCTCCTCCTTCGGGCGGCGCACGATACACCCTCGGCCCGAGCTTGAAAACGACGTGGACGGACCGGCGTGCAACGAGGGCGCGATGGTGTCGCGGACCTGCGAGTGCAGGCGCGCGCGCGCATCATCGGCGCAGCGACGACGACTCCATCTACGCGATCACCTCGGACCTGACCCTGACGGCGGCGCTAGCTTGCGGGGAGCCCTCGGAGCTCGAGGGCGTGAGCCGCGCGGAGCTCGTCGCGATGCTCGACAACATCGCCTGGCTCCCACGCCACGACCGAAGGACGAAGAGGCGATCCGCTGCCTCCGCGCCAAGAAGCTCCTGGTCGGTGGCCAGGCGCCGAGCGACTGAACACGCCTCGTGGTGGTAGGTCGCAGCGACCAAGCCGACGGCGACGCAGACACGCGGCGCAGCCTCTGAGGAAGCCAGGAAGTGAGGAAGCCAGGATCTCCTGCTTTCCTCGGTTCCTGGCTTCCTGAGAAAGCAACTGACCTGCGTTTCATCTCTGCGGGTGGCAGCCGATATCAAAACCCCTGCTCAGAAGCTCACGCCGATCCCACCCGAGACCCCGCGCTCGGAGAGGATCGCGCCTTCGACGTGCAGGCTGAAGCCGGGAAGCGGCGCGATCCCGAGGCCGAGCGCGAGCTGCAGGTGGGTCTCGTCGGCGCCGGTGGCGTCGCGCCAGAAGATCGGGCCGCCGAAGACGCGCGCCGAGACGTAGGGCGTGAGGACCTGCCAGAGGGTGCGCGAGGCGGTGACCGAAGCGCGCAGGTCGGTCGAGGTCCACGACCGCGCGCGGCCGTCGTGGGTGAGCGGGGCGTGGCCGGCGGCGAGCTGAACGCCGAGGGTGAGCGAGATCGGATCGGCGGGCGCCGAGAGCACGCGCCAGTCGAGCGCCAGCGCGCCGACGAGGCCCGGCTCGAAGTCGTGGGTGCGGCCACCCTCGCCCAGAGTGCCGGCGGCGATGAGGCCGACGCGCACGCCGAGGGACCAGGTGCCGCGGCGGTCGAGCTCGCGCGTGAGCCCGGCGGTGACCAGGAGCTGCTGGAGGTCGGCAGAGAAGCTCGCGCCGTCGTCCTCGGGGGTGAAGCGCAGGTCTGACGAGAAGACGCCGACCGAGGCCGAGAGGCGCCAGGGTCGCGGGGCTTCGCCGTCGCGAGGATCCGTGCCCGCCGGACCGACGGGCGCGCCGCAACCTCAGGCGAAGGCCTCGTCGAGGGTCACGCGCCAGGCGAGCGCGGCCGTGATGAGTGCGACGAGGACAGCGGCGAGGGAGCGGGACCTCATGCGTGACGTTATGCCGATGGGCGCGCCGCGGTTACCCGTCGATGGCGCCGCGATCGAGCGCGCCGATCCCGGGGGCGCCGAGCTCGAGGAAGGTCCGGTGGAACTGGCGCGCCAGCTCGTCGGCCTCGCCCTCCATGCAGAAGAGCGTGATCCTCAGCGGCGAGGCGCTCATCGCCTTGACGGGGATCCCCATGCCGGCGGCGATCGAGCGCGTGCGCAGGAGGTGACCGGCGTTGCGGCCGACGAACTCGCCGACGAGCGAGACGCCGGCGCAGCCCTCCTCGATCTCGACCTGACCCATGAGGCGCGCGCGCACCTTGGCCCAGTCGGGCACGTCGTCGAGCGCGAACCACAGGTCGGCGATCTCGTGATCGGCGTCGAGGCGCAAGACCGGCAGCGAGGACTCGGCGGCGGCGGCGAGCATGCGATCCATCGCCTCGAGGCCGGTAGCGCGCAGGCGCACCAGGCGACGCTGCACGGCGACGCCGCTGACGTGCGGGGTGGAGCCGCCCTCGACGCTGCGGTCGACGCGCGTGCCGCCGGTGCCGGGCGGGGCGAAGGTGGCGCGGGCCCAGAGGGCGACGCCGAGCTTGCGCGCGAACTCGACCGACTCGGGGTGCAGGACCTTGGCGCCGTGGGTCGTGAGCTCGAGGAGCTCTTCGTGGCTGATCGCGTGGAGGAGCTCGGCCGCGGAGATGATGCGCGGGTCGGCGGTGTAGACGCCGTCGACGTCGGAGCAGATCTCGCAGTACTCGGCGCCGAGCGCGCCGGCGAGCGCGACGGCGGTGGTGTCCGAGCCGCCGCGGCCGAGCGTGGTGACCTCGGCCTTGTAGGAGACGCCCTGGAAGCCGGCGACGATGACGACCTTGCCCTTCTCGAGCTCGTCCTGCACGCGGTAGGGGCGGACCTCGAGGATGCGCGCGCCGCTGTGGCGATCGTTGGTGATGATGCCGGACTGTGAGCCGGTGAGCGAGACGGCGTCGAGCCCGAGCTCCTGCACGGCCATCGCCAGGAGCGCCATCGAGATGCGCTCGCCGCAGGAGAGCAGCATGTCGAGCTCGCGCCGCGACGGCGAGGCGCTGACCTCCGAGGCGCGCGCGAGCAGGCCGTCGGTGGTCTTGCCCATCGCGGAGACGACGACGACGACGGCGACGCCGGACTCGCGCGTCTCCTTGATGCGCGCGGCGACCTTCTTGATGCGCTCGGTGTCGGCCACCGACGAGCCACCATACTTCTGCACGACGATGCGCATGACGACCTCTCTATTAAAGGTAGGGGATGAAGAGCCGCGCCACACCCCCGCGGATACGGCGAGGCAGGCTCGCGCGCAAGAGCTCGTAGAGCGTGACGCGCCGGGCGCCGGTCTTCTTGACGTCGAGGATCGCGTGCATCCTGGCGGCGAGCGTCGGCGAGTGGCACTCGACGTTGAACTCGAAGTTGAGGCGCAGGCTGCGCGGGTCGAGGTTGGTCGATCCGATGAGCACCCAGCTCTCGTCGACGACGACGACCTTGCTGTGGTCGAAGGGGCCGAGCGTCTTCCACACGGCGCAGCCGGCCTTGACCAGCTCCGGTAGGAGCGCGTCGCAGGCCCACTTGACCAGGAGCTGGTTGTTCGCCTCCGAGAGCACGATCTCGACCTCGACGCCGCGCAGCCGTGTGGTGGTGATGGCGGCGAGGAGCTCGGCCTCCGGCAGGAAGTAGGGCGTGGCGATGCGCACGCGCCGCCTGGCGCAGGACAACGCGCCGAGGATCGCCCAGCGCAGCTTGTCGATGTCGAGGTCGGGCCCGTCGGTGATGCCGCGCGCGACGACGTCGGCGAGGTCGCGATCGGGCAGCGGTGAGAGCGCCGGGAACCAGCGCTCGCCGTCGAGCCGCTCGCGCGTGGCGAAGAACCAGTCCTCGGCGAAGGTGCGCTGCATGTGGGCGACGACCGGGCCCTCGACGCGGAAGTGCAGATCGAGCACGGGGCGGCGCGGGCGCTCGTCGATGCAGTGACCGTGGCGCAGGTTGATGCCGCCGGTGAAGCCGAGGGTACCGTCGATCACCATGATCTTACGATGATTTCTCAGGTTGGCGTAGGTCCAGCGCCAGGGCGGGAAGAAGGTCGGGTTGAAGCGCGCGACCTCGACGCCGCGGCGCGCGAGCGTGCGCACGATCGTCGGGAAGGAGTAGCGTGCGCCGACGGCGTCGATGAGCACGCGCACCTCGACGCCGCGCTGGCGGGCGGCGGCGAGCGCCTCGACGAAGCGCAGGCCGGTCGGGTCGCGATCGAAGATGTAGGTGACGAGCGAGATCGAGGTGCGCGCGCGGGCGATGGCGTCGAGCATCGCCGGGAAGGCCTCGTCGCCGTTGACGAGCGGGGTGACGGCGTTGCCCGAGACGAGCGAGCGCACGGTGACCGAGTCGATGAGGCGGACCAGGTCGGGCAGCGCGAGGGTGCGCAGGAGGCCCGAGGGGCTGTCGGGATCGGACGGGTCGTCGCTGACGGGGCGCTGGGGCTCACGCCCACGGAGGAGGGCGACGGCGCGGCGGCGCACGCGGTTGATGCCGAGCATCCAGTAGAGGAGGGCACCGACGAAAGGCAGGGCGACGATGATGCCGACCCAGCCGGCGGCGGCGCGGGCGTCGCGCACGTTGAGCACGGCGTGGGTGGCGGCGATGACGAGGATCAGCGTGCCGAGGATCGGCAGCGCGATCGGCAGCACGTCGGCGACGAAGGCGAGCGCGAGCAGGGGGCGATCGCCGGTGATCATGATGGGTTCGTCGCGGGCGCGCGGGCGGTGGTGCGGGGGGACGCGGCGGTGGTGGTGGCGTCGGCGGGCTCGGGTTGCCAGTGCGCGGTCCAGGTCGACCACGGCATGGCGTTGCGCTTGAAGAAGAGGTCCGAGGTGGCGAGGACCGGCGCGACGAGGGCGGCCTCGCCGGTGATGCGCGGGGTGAGGAGCGCGTCGGGCGTGCGCAGGCGATAGACGATCTCGGCCGAGAAGCCGGCGGGCCAGACGACGAGGCCGCGATCGTCGATGTCGTAGCGCGCGCGGCCATCGGGCCCGGTCGGCAAGAGGGCCTCGATCTGCTCGCGCACGAGGTCGACGCCGGCGAGGCGGTAGATGCCTTCGAGCGCGGTGGTGAAGGCGGCGCGCTCGTCGGGGGCGAGGGCGTCGAGGAAGCCGCGGCGCGCGAGTCCGGCGACGAGGAAGCGCGACTGCTCCTCGAAGGTGAGCTGGAGGGGCTCGCCGCGGGGCGCGCAGCCGAGATCGATGGCGATGCGGAACGGGGTCAGACGTACGGCCTCGACGTGCAGGTGGTGCGCGTCGGGGAAGCGGCCCGAGCGCTCGAGCAGGCGCTTGAGCTCGCGCTCGACGAAGCGCTCGCAGGCCTCCTCGATGTGATGGAGCTCCTCGATCTGCTTGCGGATCTCGACGGCGTTGCGCTTCTTCTCGGCGTTGCGCAGCTTGCGGAAGATGCGCGGCACGGTGCCCGAGTGGAAGCCGAGGCGCAGCAGGCGGTAGATCGGCTCGCCGTGCGTGCCGACGATGACAGGGTGCAGGTTCGGCTTGCGGTTGGCTTGATAGAGACGCCAGTTCTCCTTGAACTCCCAGACGAGGAAGCCGCAGATCCCGGGGATGATGAACTGCGCGAGGCCGCCGACGAGATCGGCGGCGCCGCGGCCGAGGTAGGGCCGGAGCTCGTAGGCGATGGCGAAGGTCATCGGGATCGTGAGCTTGTGCGAGACGGTCACGACCGGGAAGTGCTTGATCGGGTTGACCTGCGGCTCGACGACCAGGTTGACCATGAGGCGCACGATGTAGGCGACGATGCCCCAGAGGAAGCCGAAGATCCCCTTGAGGATCACGCCGAAGAGTCGGTCGCCGCGGCGGAAGCGCAGCCACTGATCGACGGTGTAGAGCGCGATCTCGGCGAGCTCCATGAAGCGCTTGAAGAACGCCATGATCCAGGCGATGAGCCCGGGCACGAGCTCGTGGCGCAGGTAGTGCCAGGTGGTGGTGAGCCAGTCGCCGAGCGCCTCGGAGAAGCGGATCCCGCGGCGCGAGGCGAGGAAGAAGCCGACGGCGAGGACGAGCGGGGCGCCGACCCAGAGCCACATGCGGGGGTCGCCGGTCGCCATGACGACGACCAGCGTCGGCACGAGGGCGTAGCGCGCGGGGCGGAAGGCGCGGTTCCAGAAGAGCTCGAAGAGGCGGGTGCGCACGAGGCGATCGATCGGAGGCCAGGCGCGGAAGCGGCGGGGCAGCTCGGTGAAGACGAAGCGCAGGGCGCGGCCGACGGCGCGGGTCGCGCTGAGCGCAGCGTGGCGGGCGGCGGCCGAGTGGATGAGCATGAAGAGCACGAGCCCGGTGGCGAGGAAGGCCGGGATCGACCAGAAGTAGTAGTGGTGCTCGCCGGAGGGGAGTGGCGGGGGGGTGTGCACGAGCTTGATGAGCGGGCCGATCATGTGCTCGAGGCCCTGCACGATGAAGAAGGCGCCGCCGAAGGGCAGGATGGCGTAGCGCACGAGGAGGCGGCCGACGACGTTGGCGAAGAAGAGCGACGAGAGGCGCTGCAGGCCGCGGCGGTAGATCTCGCCGCGCACGTAGGCGGCGTCCATGTTGGCGGCGCACCAGCGATCGAGCGAGAGCAGGGCGTCGCCGGACAACCACTCGCCGGGAGAGCGCAGATCGGGGAGCTTGAGCTGGTTCTTCGCGATCTGATCGCGCAGGTCGGGGAAACCGATGAAGCCGCGCGCGAGCAGCTTGTCGCTGAGCTCGGCGATCAGCTTGTCGTGGGCGACGCGCTCGACGGTGCTGGTCGGCACCAGGGCGGCGGCGGTGAGGCCGCGGTCGAGGAGCGCGGCGATACGCACGCGGAAACGCTCCTCGGCGCGGTGCGCGAGCGTGCCGAGCAGGCGCTTGAGGCGACGGCGCTCGGCCTCGTCGAGGCGACAGAGCGCCACGCGCTTGAGCGCGCGCGTGAGGCTGCGCACGATCGCGACCTCGGTGCGCACGTCCTCGCGGCGGCGCAGCGCCTTCCTGCCGAGGCTGCGCAGCCAGCGACCGAAGTCGATGTCCCAGGTCTCGCGCTCGGCGGTGTCGCACGCCTTCTGCAGGTCGTGGAGCAGGCGGGCCTCGACGCGCGCCATGCCCCAGCGCGCGCGCGGGAGCAGCGGGGCGAGGGCGGCGGCCCAGTCATCGGGCGTGGGGATCGTGACCGCCTGGGCGCCGCGGGGGCCGAGCTGGTCGGAGCCCTCGTCGCCGCCGATCGCGCGCTCGACCTCGCCGAGACGGCGGCCGAGCGAGGCGAGCGCGGTGGTCTCGGCGGTGGCGGCCTCGTCCGGCAGACCGCGACGGGCGCGATAGGCGAAGATCGCGGCGGCGACGTCGTGGCCCTTGGCTCGTGCGTCGCGCGCCGAGGCGATGAGCGCGCGCGCGCGCGCCGGGTTGGCGGGGCGCGTGGCCTCGCCGACCTCGTCCTCCGGGGACACATCGGTCTGCGTCGAGGCGGGCGCGGCGGGCTCGGGAGCACCTTCGAGGCGGGTGCGTGCGAGGATCGCGGCGGCGGGGACCAGCGCGTCGAAGAGCGCTTCGACCTCGGGACGCGCGGTGAGCGATGGGAACCAGCGCGCGAGCTGGTCGGGTGAGAAACGCGCGAGCTCGTGCCAGGTGGCGGCGAGCTCGACGAGCTCGCGTTGGGCGTCGGAGCCGACGCCGGTAAGTCCCTCCTCCTCGAGCACGGTGCGCGCCTCGTCCATCGGGAGCTGCCCGAGCTCGTGCACGATCCCGAGGATCCTGTCGCGCCCGAGGCGGCCGCCGCGCGCCTCTTGCGTCAGGTGCGCGTCGATGGCCGCGTGGAAGAGCGCGCGCCAGGTGTCGCGCAGGACCTCGGCTGGCGCGGCGGCGCTGACGTCGGCCGCGTCGGGGCGCGGCAGGAGCAGCGCCCAGCCGTGCTCGGGCAGCGGGCGCCCGATCTCGTCGGCGGTGGTCACGTGCGCCAGGACCTCGACCGGCACCGCGACGCAGTGCGTGTGAGGCACGAAGGTGCGCAGGCCGGCGATGCCGCGCTCCTCGCGGACGGCGCGGCGCACGATGTGCTCTTCGACGAGGAAGGCCTCGGGCACCGCGGCGATCACGCGTCGCTCGAGCTCGCTCAGCGTGAGCGCCTCGCGCTGGGCCCGGGCCGGCTCGCGAGGGGGACGGGGTGCGCCTGTTTCCACCGCCCTCGCTTGTAGACACAGCAGGCCGTCGCGTAAAGCGTGGCCTTCAGGTGCGGCGGGTGTTCAGGATTCGACGCGGAAGAGCTGTTGGCCGGCGAGGACCAGCATGCCGCGCTTGACCGGCGTCGCCTTCGACAGGCGCAGGTAGGTGCCGTTCGAGCTCCCGAGATCCTTCAGGAAACAACGCCCGTTGCGCATCGAGATCTGGGCGTGCAGCCCGGACACGAAGCCATCGCCGGGGAAGGTGATGTCGCCGCGCTCGCGCCCGAGGTAGACCTCGTTGCCGCCGAGCAGATAGACCGAGCCCATCGTCTCGGGGGCGATCACCTGCCCGAGGCGACCCCAGGCCCCCTCGGGCATCGGGCTGCCCAGCGGGATCGCTTGTCCGCGCGGGTCGACCTCGAGCTTGTTCGCGACGACCGAGAGCAGCTCGAAGCAGAGGAGCTGCTGCCCGATCCGGAAGACGTCGCCGCTGTCGAGCTCGACCTCCTGGTGCACCTGCAGGAAGACCCCGTTGGTCGATTCTAGCGGCCGCAGGTGGAGCACGCCCTCGCGGAACGCGAACTCCGCGTGGCGCTTCGCGAGGAAGTCGTCGTGCGGGAAGCTGATGTCGACGCCTTCGCGCCCGATGACCGTCGTCTCGGGGCCGAGCTCGAGCACCGAGCCGTCGGTACCATCCTCGAGGATGATCACCAGCCTGGCGTTGCCCTTGGCCGCGGCCGCGCGCTTGGGCTGCGGCGCCGGCGGCGGTGGCGCCTCCGCCGAGCCCGCGCGCCTCGCCGTCGTGCCCGCGGACGGTTGGGCCTTGTTCGCGGGCGCTGCGGTCGGCCGCGGGCTGGTCGTGCCCGAGATCGGCGAGGAGACCGGGGAGACCGGGGCCGGCTTCGTGCGCACGGGCTCGACCGTGCCCGGCGGCACGGTCTCGGCGACGCGATGCGCGGGCGGCGAGGCCTCGGCGTGGCGCGCCGCCTCCGCCATCGCCACCGCCGGCCCCGCGCCGACCTGCTCGGTCGCCGCGGCCGCGGCCGCCCTCCGTGACGCTTCGCCCTGCGCCTGCGCCACCGCCTGCGACGCCGCGCTGCCCGGCTTGACCGCACCGCCGGGCTCGATCGTCTTGTCGCGCTCGCGCGCCACGCGCGGTGGTGGTGCCGAGGGCATCGCCGCCGGGATGGCGGGCGGCGCCGGTGCCTTGATCTCGGCGGACTTCGGAGGTGACGCGGCCGCCTTGGCCGACCCGCGCCCGCCCCCCTTCGCCGCCGGCGCCTGCATCTTGGCGAGCATCTCCGGGGTCACCGCCGGCACGTCGACCGCCGTGTCCTTGGCGGAGACGCGCGGCTTGGGGATCGCCTCCGGCTCGGCCTCGGCGTCGCTCGCCGTCGCGCCCGCGGTTGCACCGTCCTCGGAGCCCAGCACCTCGTCGAGGTCCGCGCCACATCCGAGACAGAAGCGAAAGAACGCTTCGTTCTCCGTGCTGCAGAATGGACAGACCCTCACGTCGACTCCTGGCCGGGCAACGGGCACGAAACTACCCTCGACCCCGTGCCCGGTCAACGCGGCTCGGCCGGGCGCGCTACTCGCGGATCCCGAGCGCCTTCATCTTCTTGTAGAGGTGACTGCGCTCGAGGCCGAGCGCCGCCGCGGTCTGCGTGACGTGCCCGCCATGGTGGTCGAGCGCCTGCCGGATGATGTCGCGCTCGGCGTCGGCGACCAGGTCCTTCATCGCCACGCCTGGTCGATACAGCTGCTGATCGCGGCTCCGCTCCTGAAAGCCGAAGAGGCGCTTCACCGCCTCGGCCGAGATCGTCTGACCGGGCGTGAGGATCGCCAGCCGCTCGCACGCGTTTCGCAGCTCGCGCACGTTGCCCGGCCAGTCGTGGCGCTGCAGGATCTGCATCGCATCGGGCTCGACCGGCTTGGGCTTGACGCCGTTTTCCTCCGAGACGCGCGCGATGAGCGCGTTGACGAGCTCGGGCAGGTCGTCCTTGTGCGCGCGCAACGACGGCGCGCGGATCTGGATCACGTTGAGGCGATAGAACAGGTCCTCGCGGAACTCGCCGGCGGCGATGGCGGCCTCGAGGTCCTTGTTGGTCGCCGCCACCACGCGCACGTCGACCGAGATCGGGCGCGAGCCGCCGACGCGCTCGATCTCGCCCTCCTGCAGCGCGCGCAGGAGCTTGGCCTGCACCTCCAGGCGCATGTCGCCGATCTCGTCGAGGAAGAGGGTCCCGCCGTGCGCGAGCTCGAACTTTCCCTTGCGCGCCTGATGCGCCCCGGTGAAGGCGCCGCGCTCGTGCCCGAAGAGCTCCGACTCGATGAGCTCACCGGGGATGGCGGCGCAGTTGACCTTGACGAACGAGCGGCTGCCGCGCGTGGACTGGAAATGGATGGCGCGCGCGATGAGCTCCTTGCCGGTGCCGCTCTCGCCGATGATCAACACGCGCCCGCGCGACGGCGCCGCCAGCGTGATCGTCTCACGCAGCTCCTGCATCACGCGCGAGCTGCCGATGAGCTCGGACTCCTGCGAGGCCCGCGCGCGCAGCGTCATCAGCTCGCGCTTCTGCCCGGCGAGCTGCAGCGCATGCCCGATCGTGATCAGGATCTTGTCGATCGACAGCGGCTTCTCGACGAAGTCGTGCGCGCCCTTCTTGATCGCCTCGAGCGCCATCTCGATCGTGCCGTGGCCGCTCATCACGATCACCGGCACCTCGGGTCGCAGCCGCTTCATCTGCGCCAGCACGTCGAGCCCGCTGCCGTCGGGCAGCTGCACGTCGAGCAGCGCGATGTCGCAGGCCTGCGCCTCGAACGCATCGAGCGCCGAGCGCACGTCCTCGGCGGTCTCGCAGCGGTAGCCCTCGAGCTCGAGGCTCCTCGTCAGGGTCGTGCGGATGTTCTTCTCGTCGTCGACGACGAGCACGGTGGCGCTCAATCAGGACCTCTCGAAGCGCGCACAACGTCGGGCGCGCGCGGCGTATTCTCGGACGGCGGGCATTGCACACCAGGCGAGCGAGCGACGCAAGCCTCGCGTGGGCACGCGCGCTTGACACCCGAGCCGTTCATGCATACACGCGCCGTGTGCACCCGGGCTCGCTCCGTTCATGGTTCGTCTCCGTCCTCCTCGCCGGAAGCGCCCTCGGCTGCGCTTCGGCCAGCGAGGTCGATCGCCTCGACGCGCGCGTCTCCTCGCTCGAGCACGAGCGCGAGCAGCTGCGCGCCAAGATGGCCGAGGACATGGGCAAGCTCGAGCGCCTGCACAAGATGCTGACCGACGCCGAAGACACCCTGCGCAAGAGCGGCGCCGACCTCGGCGCGCGCCTCGAGCGTATCGAGCAGGACCACCCCAAGCTCAAGGGCAACCTCGAGGCGTTCGACTTCCGCGTCAACCAGATGCTGAAGGACCTCGGCGTCATCAAGAAGGAGCTCGCCGACCGCCTCGGCTGGACCGTCGTCTACCTGCCCTCCGACCTGCCCAAGGACAAGGACGGCATCTGGAAGGCCGCCGAGGAGCGCGGCAAGGCCGACAAGTTCCAGGAGGCCAAGGCGATCTACGAGCTCTTCGAGGCGAGCTTCCCCGACGACCCGCGCGCGCCGCAGGCCCTCGTCGAGACCGGCAAGCTCCTCGAGCGCGCTGGCGACGTCGAGGGCGCCATCAAGGCCTACCAGGGCGTCTACGAGCGCCACGAGCAGAGCCCGCACGCCGCGCCCGCCACCTTCCGCATCGCCGAGCTCTTCGTCCTGCAGAAGCGCTGCGACCGCGCCAAGGCGATCTTCCAGTTCGTCGAGAAGACCTTCAAGGGCACGACCGAAGCGGCCGAAGCCAAGACACGCGCGCGCACCGTCATGGGCGAGTGCAAGTAGCAAGGTAGCGCGGTGACGCCCGATGTCATCGTCGTCGGCGCCGGCCACGCCGGTATCGAGGCCGCGCTCGCCGCGGCGCGCATCGGCGCGCGCGTGCTGGTCTTGACGCAGAACATCGATCGCGTCGGCTGGATGAGCTGCAACCCCGCCATCGGCGGGCTCGGCAAGGGTCACCTCGTCAAGGAGATCGACGCGCTCGGCGGCCTCATGGGGCGCGCCATCGACAGGACCGGGATCCAGTTCCGCCGCCTCAACGCCTCGCGCGGTCCGGCCGTACGCGGCAGCCGCGCGCAGGCCGACAAGGTCGAGTACGCCAAGGAGGTCCGGCGCGCGCTCGAGTCCCACCCGAACGTGGCGCTCAAGCAGGCCAACGTCGAGGACCTGGTCCTCGCCTCCGCCGCTCCCGGCGAGCGCCCGCGCGTCACCGGCGTCGTGACCAACCTCGGGCTCGTCTTCTCGGCCCCGACGGTCATCCTCACGACCGGCACCTTCCTCGGCGGCCTGCTCCACTATGGCGAGCTCAAGGTCACGGGCGGGCGCGCCGGCGACCCCGCCGCCCACGGCCTCGGCCACACCCTCGCGCGCCTCGGCTTTCCGCTCGGCCGCCTCAAGACCGGCACCGTGCCGCGCCTCGACGGCCGCACCATCGACTGGTCCGGCCTCGAAGTGCAGCCCGGTGACGATCCGCCGCGCCCCTTCAGCGCCTATGGCCCGCCGATCGCATCGCCGCAAACGGTCTGTCACATCACCTGGACCACGGCCGAGACCCACCGCGTCATCCGCGACAACCTCCACCGCTCGCCGATCTACGCCGGTGAGATCAAGGGCACCGGCCCGCGCTACTGCCCTTCGATCGAAGACAAGGTGGTGCGCTTCGCCGACAAGGAGACCCACCAGATCTTCCTCGAGCCCGAGGGTCTCTCGACCTCCGAGGTCTACCCCAACGGCATCTCGACGAGCCTTCCCATCGACGTTCAGCTCGCGCTCGTGCGCTCGATCCCCGGCCTCGAGCGCGCCGAGATCACGCGCCCCGGCTACGCCGTCGAGTACGACTTCGTCGACCCGCGCGAGCTCTCACCCACGCTCGAGACGCACCGCGTCGCCGGCCTCTTCTTCGCCGGCCAGCTCAACGGCACCACCGGCTACGAAGAGGCCGCCGCGCAGGGCCTCGTCGCAGGCATCAACGCCGCGCTCGTCACGCGCGCACCCGACGCCGATCCGTTCATCGTCGACCGCGGCCAGGGCTACCTCGGCGTCATGATCGACGACCTCGTCACGCGCGGGGTCGACGAGCCCTATCGCATGTTCACCTCGCGCGCCGAGTACCGCCTGCACCTGCGCGAGGACAACGCCGACGAGCGCCTCATGCCGCGCGGCCGCGCGCTCGGCCTCGTCGACGACACGACCTTCGCCGCGTACCAGGCGCGCGTGGCCCGCGTCGAATCAGCGCTGGCGCGCCTCCGCGCCGAGCGCCTCGTGCCCGATCAGCGCACCAACCAGCGCCTCGCCGACGCCGGCCTCGCGCCGATCCAGCAACCGACGACGCTGGCCGAGCTCGCGCGCCGCCCCGAGGTCGCGCTCGCCGATCTGATCCCCATCGCCGAGGACGGCGCCGCGCTCGCCGACCTGCGCGCACACGACTGGCAGGCCTTCGAGAAGGTCGAGGTGCGCCTCACCTACGACGGCTACCTGCAGCGCCAGGATCGCCAGGTCGAGCGCTTCAAGCGCCTCGAGTCGGTGCGCCTGCCCGATGACCTCGTCTTCGACGAGGTGCACGGCCTCTCCACCGAAGCGCGCCAGAAGCTCGCACGCGCGAGACCCGCGTCGCTCGGCCACGCCAGCCGCCTGCCCGGGGTCACCGCGGCCTCGATCACCGCGCTGCTCGTGCACCTCAAGAAGCGCGCCGGCTGACCGAGCACCGACTCAGAAGGTGGCCTCGCCGTTGACGATCCTGAGCCACGGCAGGCTCTCCTCGAGCGCGTGCAGCTCCTCGTCGTCCTCGCGCCGGAACAGGAGCTTCAAGAGGCGCCGGTAGTCGGCGTAGTGCGGCACGACCTTCTCCAACCCGCGCCGCATCTGGCGCCGCTTCATCTCGAAGGTCCGGTGCGAGGTGTCGGTCAGGTGCAGCGCCTCGAGGTAGTAGTTCGCCTCGGTCTGGATCTGCACCTCGAAGAGCTGATTGCCCCAGCGATAGACGTTCTTGATCGCCTCCCACCCGGTCTGCTTCTTCTGCGCGGGCGGCAACGCGAGGTAGTCCTTGTGCTCGATGAGCTCCAGCTTGAGCAGCGATGGCTCGACCGTGACGCCGAGCTCCTCGAGCTCGGAGGGCGCGAAGGTCATCGCCGCCAGCTCCGCGTCGACGCGGTAGCTGTCGACCTTGCGCGGCGTCAGCACCTTCACGCCGAAGACGTCCTTGATGTACTTCGAGTCGTTGTTGAGGATCTTGTTGCGCTGGAGCAACGTGTCGACCGCGAAGAGCGCATCGCACACCTTGTTCCAGATCTGGTCGTTCGTCTTGACGCGCGTGAGCACGCGCGTGGCCGGTGAGTCCTCGGCCGTGTCCAACGGCCAGAGCTCGAGGAAGCTCGCGCGTGGGTAGAGCACGCCGAACGGCTGGTCGTGGCTCGCGCGATAGCGGTAGCGGCGGGCGATCCGCTGCGCCAGCGTGTAGTCGGTCACGCGCTTGAGGTTCTCGCGGGTGATCGTCTCTTCGATCACGATGCGCTGGGAGCCGGGGCCCTCGTCCTCCTCCTTCTGTCCCATCACCACGCGCGCGACGAGCTGGATCTGCGTGGTGCCGACGAGCCGCTGCGCCACCAGCGTCGCGAAGTCGTAGAGGTGGTGCTCGCCGCTCAGGACGCCGGCTTCCCACGTGTTGCGGCAGTTCTCGATCTCGCTCCGGGCGAGCTCCAGGACCGGTGGCGGCCGGCCCTGCCGCGTCGCCTCGCGCAGCGCGTCGAGGTGGGACGACAAGCTCGCCAGGAGGCGGTTCGTGCGCTCGTCCCGCACGAGCAGCGCCAGCGGCGAGTCATCCTCCGCCGCCGCCCTCAGCGCGGCGGTGGCGCCCGTGTCGGCGCTCCATCCTGCGACGATGGCGGGCCCGCGTGGTCCGGCACCTTGAAGCGCCGGATCCGCATCGTGCCCATGACCGACGGCAGGTTCGCCGCGAGCTCGGACAGGCTCGGCATCCTCCCGAGCTTCATCCCCACCTGCTTGAGAGCCATGGGCCAGAAGCGCGTCGAATCGCTCGGCATCCCGTCGACCAGGTATTCCCGCTGAGTGATTGCCCATGAGGTCCCCCTCGGTGTGAGTCGATACTGCCATGCGAAGCTCCGAGCCGGCGCTTCTGTTTCATCGGTCACGCGGCTCTCGATCCACAGGTGCGAACCCTCGCGCCGCATGACGCTCCGCGTCATCCGCTTGCCGGCGTAGCGCGCGAGCTCCCGCTCGCTCGTCGTGTCGAACATCTCGGCGAGCCGCTCGACCATGTCCGCGCGCGCCTCTTCCCGCCCGTCCCGCCACAGCTCGCCCAGGCTCTCGGCCAGCCGAAAGCGGAAGTCGACGTATTGCCGCGCCCTCGCGAAGTCGCGCCGCGCGAGCGCCTGCTCGACCTCGTCGACGACCAACCGCGCCGCCTCCGGCACCGGCTCGGGCCCGCGTGGCGCGCACGCGCCCAGGCAGAGCACGAGCACGACGGCGGCGCCCGCCGAGGCCGAACCGCCGGCGGAGACACGAACCGCTGGCTCGATGACGCTCATGGCGCGATAAGATAGACTCAAGTGGCCGGATTGGCCAGCGGTTCACCGCGCGTGAACCGCCCCCCGCGGTGGCGGCCGGGTGGGCTCAGGCCCCCTGGTGGCGCGGGCGCGCGGCCGCTGGACCCAAAACTTTTGAAGATCCCAGTGCCCGATCCCGTCCCGGGCGACATCAGCGGACACGACGGTGGGCCGCGACCCAGGCGATGGACGCCACGGGGTAGAGACGAGGTGAGGGGAGCGAGATGAAAGCGCAGCTTTTCGGTCTTGGAGTCGTCGGGGCGCTCGCGCTGTCGGCCTGCTATGTCGAAGGCGGCGTCTACACCTGCTTCGACGATTGGGATTGCCCGGCGGGCTCTTACTGCGGCGTCGACGGGATCTGCTACACGCCCTACCACCCGGCCCCCGGCTGCTACGACGATTGGGACTGCGCCGCCGGCTACTTCTGCGGTGGTGACGGCGTCTGCTACCTCGACACCGAGTGCACCGTCGACGCGCACTGCGGCCCCGGCGAGTACTGCGGCGTCGACGGCTACTGCTACGACGTGCCCGGCTGCCGCTCGAACTACGACTGCGCGCCCGGCTACTACTGTGCCGGCGACGGCGTCTGCTACCTCGAGCCGCGCTGCAGCTCCGACTGGGACTGCGCCGGCGGTGAGTACTGCGGCGCCGACGGCTTCTGCTACGCCCTGCCCTACTGCACGAGCCACGCCGAGTGCCCGGCCGGTACCTACTGCGCCACCGACGGCCAGTGCTGGGTCGGCGATCTCTGCCGCGACGACTTCGACTGCACGCCCGGCGAGTACTGCTCGGTCGACGGCCTCTGCGAGGTCTTCTCCGGCTGCTACGACGACCGCGACTGCCCCGCCGGCAGCTACTGCGCCAACGACGGCGTCTGCTACGCGGCCGACTGCTACATCGACCGCGACTGCCCCGTCGGCAGCTACTGCACCTACGACGGCTACTGCGCCGCCTATTGATCAGGCTCGACGGGCCTCGAGTCCGGATGCGTGAGGATCCCGAATCGTCTGGCCTGGGAGGCAACTCCCCGGCTTGTCGCGTTCAGGGCGCGCGCCCGCAGAGGAGGTCCGCCTCCTGCAGGGTCTTGTCGAGACGTGACAGGTCCGCGCGATCCCCGAGCCTGGCGACGGCCAGGCACGCGTCGAAGGCGGGCCCGTCGCGCCGGCGCAGCTCGCTGATGAGGCCGATGGCATCGCCGGCCTGGCCGGCGGTCGTCGCGCACGCGAGATCCATGCGCAGCGCGAGGACCGAGCGCGGGCCCTGCCCGGCGCGCTTGCGGCTCGCCTCCCAGTCGCGGCAGATCGTCTTGCGCTCTCCCTCGGAGGCGGACTCGAAGCGCGCGAGCGTGTTGATCACCTCGACGTCGCCGCGGTCGACCACCTCGGCCGGCGTGGGCTCGGCCGCGGTCGCAGTCGACGCGACCAGCTCGGCCTCGGCGGCGTCGACCTGCGCGATGATCCGCGCGATCGCCGCCGCGTCCAGCGCGCCGGGCCCATCGTAGTCGGGGGCGGTGGCGAGGAGCGCACGCCACTGGTCGCGACAGGCGCTGGCGAGCTCCTTCGTCTCGGGCGTCAGGCTGAGCGGTCGGTCGACGCGCCCGCCGAGGAACGCGAACGGCACCCAGCCCTGGTAGAAGAGCGTGTGCGGGCTCGTCGGTGCCTCGGCCCGCAGGCGCGTGCCGATCGCCAACGCCTTCTCGAGGTAGCCCGATTCGCGGCCGGCGTTGCGCAGGGCCTCGTCCTGGTCGCGATAGAGCGCGCCGAGTCGCATGAGCAGGAGCGCGTCCTCGGCGCGCTCGGCCGGGCGGGCCGACTGGGCGAGGCGCTCGAGCGCGGTGATGAGCGGCGTGACCTCACGGCGGCCGACGATGCGCTCCTCGAGGGCGTCGAAGTCCGCGTGGGTCGCGAGCGCCAGCGGCACGAGCGGGACCCGCGGCGCCGGCCGCGTCGCCGCGACGCTCAGGTCACGAACGGGCCCTGTGGGCGGTGGCTCGGGACACGCCGACAGGACGAAGAGCGAGGAGGCGATGATCACGCGACGCACGTCGGCCTGATAGCAGACCCGCGCACGCGCGCAAAGCGTGACGGCGTCACAGACGTGCGAGCTGTTGGTGCACCGTGAGCCCGCTCGCGAGCACGAGCTGCGGATCGATCTCGGCGAGCGGCGCCAGCACGAAGCGCCGCGTGAGCATGCGCGGGTGCGGCAGCTCGAGCTCCGGCTCGCGCACGACCAGCTCGCCGCGCGGCCCCATCATGAGGAGATCGAGGTCGAGCGTGCGCGGACCCCACTTGCGGCTTCGCTCGCGACCGGCGGCGCGCTCCAGGCTGAGCAGCACCCGGAGGAGCGCGAGCGGATCGTGGCGCGTGGCGACGCGCACCACCGCGTTGAGATAGTCCGGCTGCGGCACCTCTTCGCGCGCCTCGGGCCAGGGCACCGCGGCGGTGCGATGCAGGGTCGAGCGCGCCTCGATCGCGACCTCCGGCAGCGAGGCGAGCCAGCGCAGTGCGCGCCTGAGCGTCGTGGCCGGCGCGCCGAGGTTCGCCCCTAGCGCGATCCACGCACGCTCGCTGCCCCGCCGCGAGCCGGCGCCAGCGGCGACGGTGGCAGTGGATCGGGGGGCGCGCGCGTGATACGCAGGGGCCTCTTTTTCGGGGTCCGGCATGCTCAAACCGATGACATTCCTCGATGGCAAGCTACGACGGGACGCGTCCCGAGGCACGAGCGTGATGGTCGTGCTGATGCTGACGCAGTGCGTGTGCAGCAGCAACAACCGACCGACGGAGCTCGACACCGGCCCCGCGCGCCCGGTCGCGGCCGACACGAGCGCGCCCGCGCCCGTCCCGCCGGCCGACACGAGACCGCCCCTCGACCTGCCGGCCTCGGTCGACACCGCCGATCTCGACCTCGACGAAAAGCACATCCTCCAGGACGTGCTGCTCGACCAGTACGACCCTTGCGGCAAGCCGAAGAGCTTCCTCGAGAGCCTCAAGTCCGCCGACACCTGCCCCGAGGCCAGGAAGCTCGCCGCCCTCGCCGTCGCGCGGATCGCCGAGGGCCTCTCGAAGAAGCAGGTCGTGCAGAAGCTCCTCGAGGAGCAGGCACGCTGGGCGAAGAGGATGAGCTTCGAGCTCGAGGGCTCGCCCCACTCCGGGGACCCGAAGACCGCCAAGAAGATGATCGTCGAGTTCTTCGACTACCAGTGCCCGCACTGCAAGCTCGCCGCCAAGCCCGCCAAGGAGCTCGCCGAGAAGTCCGGCGCGGTGCTCTACTACAAGATGCTGCCGCTCGAGATCCACCCGCACGCGCGCGAGGCGGCGCTCATCGCGCTGGCCGCCCACCGCCAGGGCAAGTTCATGGCGCTGCACGAGCTCCTCTTCGAGCACCAGGAGAGCCTCACGCCCGAGCTCATGCGCGAGCTCGCCACCAAGGCCGGCCTCGACCCGAAGAAGCTCGCCGCCGATCTCGAGGACCCGACCCTCGTCAAGCTGCTCGAGCGCGACATGGACGAGGCGACCCGCGCCGAGGTCCAGGGAACGCCGACCTTCTACGTCGACGGCTACGAGGTCGAGATGGACCAGCTCGAGGCCGCCGTGACCGCCCCCTGAGGGTTCGTCCCTACCGCGGGTTCGTCGCTACTGCGCCGAGACCACCGCGTACGCCGACAGGTTGACGATGTCGTTGGCGTCGACGTTGAGCGCCAGGATGTGCATCGGCCGCTTCATGCCGAGCAGGATCGGCCCGAACACGCTGGCGCCCCCGATCTGGTGCATCATCTTGTAGGCGATGTTGGCCGACGCCAGGTTCGGGAAGATGAACACGTTGGCCGGCTCGGTCAGCCGGCTCCACGGGAACATCTGCTGGCGAAGCTCCATGTCGATGGCGACATCGACCTGCACCTCGCCCTCGATCATCAGCGTCGGGTCGCGCCGCCGCACGAGCTCGGCCGCGCGCGCCATCTTGCGGCAATCCTCGTGCGGCACCGCGCCGAAGTTGGCGAACGAGAGCATCGCCACCCGCGGCGTGATGTCGAAGCTCTTCACACGCTCGACCACGTTCATCGTCAGCGTCGCGAGATCCTCGGCGCTCGGATCGATCTGCACCGTGGTGTCGGCGAAGAAGAGCGTGCGCGTGCGCGTGAGCAGGATGTACATGCCGCACGCCTTGCTCTCGGTCCCGATGAGCTGCAGCGCCGGCCGCATCGCCTCGGCGTAGGCCCGCGTCGCGCCCATCACCAGCGAATCGGCGTCGCCCTCGCGCAGCATCATCAGCGCGAAGCGCGTCTGCGAGAACATGCGCCGCCGCGCCTCCGGCCGCGTCACCCCGCGCCGCTCCATCAGCGCCAGGAAGGCCTCGCAGTAATCGCCGAAGCGCGGGTGCTCGGGCGGGTCGATCGTCTCGATGCCGTCGAGCTCGACCCCGACCTGATCGGCGACGCGCTGGATCTGCGCGCGCTGCCCGATGAGGATCGGGTTGGCGATCCCCTCGCGCGCCAGCACCGTCGCCGCCTTGACCACGCGCTCGTCGTAGCCTTCGGGGAAGACCACGCGCTTGGGATCGCTCCTGGCCTTGTCGATGATCTGCCGCATCAGCCCGCGCCCCGGGTCCATCATCTGCTCGAGGCGCAGGCTGTAGCCCGCCCAGTCGGTGATCGGCCGCGCCGCCACGCCGCTGTCGATCGCCGCGCGCGCCACCGCCGGCGCCACCCACCCGAGCACGCGCGGATCGAACGGCTTGGGGATGATGTACTCCGGTCCGAACGCGAAGTGCCTGCCGCCGTACGCGCGCATCACCGACGCCGGCACCGGCTCCTTGGCGAGCGCGGCGATCGCCCTGACGGCCGCGATCTTCATCGCCTCGGTGATCTTCGTGGCGCGCACGTCGAGCGCGCCGCGGAAGATGAACGGGAAGCCGAGCACGTTGTTGACCTGGTTCGGGAAGTCGCTGCGCCCGGTCGCGACGATCGCGTCGGGGCGCGCGGCCTTGGCCACCGGCGGCAGGATCTCCGGGTCGGGGTTGGCCAGCGCCATGATGATCGGGCGCGGCGCCATCTGCGCGATCATCTCCGGCTTGACGATCCCACCGGCCGAGAGCCCGACCAGCACGTCGGCGCCGACGAGCGCCTCGGCCAGCGTCCTGCGGTCGGTGTCGCGCGCCAGCGCTCGCCGATACGGATCGAGCGCGTCCTCGTCGGCGCGCCGGAGCACGCCCTGCTTGTCGACCGTGAGGATGTTGTCCGGCCGCACCCCGAGCGACATGAACAAGCGCGCGCAAGCGATCCCCGCCGCGCCCGCGCCGATGAGCACCAGCCGGAGCTCGTCGAGCGCCTTGTCCTGCACCTCGGCCGCGTTGATGAGCGCGGCCCCGGCGATGATCGCCGTGCCGTGCTGGTCGTCGTGGAAGACCGGGATCGACATCGCCTCCCGCAGGCGCTCCTCGATGTAGAACGCCTCGGGCGCCTTGATGTCCTCGAGGTTGATCCCGCCGAAGGTCGGCTCCAGCGCCTTGACGACGGTGATGAAGGTCTCGGGGTCGCCCTTCACCTCCAGATCGAAGACGTCGATGTCCGCGAAACGCTTGAAGAGCACGGCCTTGCCCTCCATCACCGGCTTGGCCGCGTCGGGCCCGATGTCGCCGAGCCCGAGCACCGCCGTGCCGTTGGTGATCACCGCGACGAGGTTGCCGCGCGTCGTGTAGTCCCAGGACCGGCTCGGGTCCTCGGCGATCGCCCGACACGGCGCCGCCACGCCCGGCGAATACGCCAACGACAGGTCGAGCTGCGTGCTCATCGCCTTGGTCGGCCGGATCTCCAGCTTGCCCGGCCGCGGCGGTCCGGCGTGATAGAGGAGGGCATCTTCGTCGCGCTTGCTGCTCATCCGCGCGTCATAGCCCGTCGCGACGATGTCATCCACAGAAGCGGCGCGCCGCGACAGCGCGCGGGAGAAATTCCCCGACCGCTGCTAGACTCCCGCGGATGAACGCCCCCTCGCCCGCTCCCGCCGTGACGCCGAAGCCCCCGCGCTCCACGTGGCGCGCGCGCGCCCTCGCCCTCCTGCTCGGCCTCGCGCTCGCCGCGCTCACCCTCTGGACCGCCGTCTACTTCTGGCTCGGCTCGAGCCCGGGCCGCGCCCAGCTCCTCTCCCTCGCCGACCTGCCCGCCGGCGTCAGCGTCCGCGCCGTGCGCTGGGGCCCCGCCCCGGACTCGCTCGCGCTGGGCGCCCTCACCGTCTCCGACCCCACCGGCCGCGAGCTGGCGCACGTCACCTCGGCCTCCTTCGACCTCGGCCTCTCCGCGCTCCTCGGCGGCGAGCTCGTCGTCGACCGCGCCGAGCTCGCGCTCAGCCACCTCACCCTCGCCACGACCGACGACGGCGCCCTCGACCTCGTCGCCGCCCTCCGCCCGCCGCGCCCACCCGCCGTCGCCACGGCCACCCGCAAGGCGCCCGCGCGCACTCCGACGCTCGACGCCGTGCACATCCACGTCGCCGAGGTCTGGCTCGACCTGCCCGGCCTGCAGGCCCACCTGCGCGATCTCCGCCTCGCCGGCGCGCTGCCCGCCGCCCCCGCCGGCGCCCCGCCGGCCGGCGAGCTCGACCTCGTCGCCAGCGCCTGCCACGCCACCTGGAACAAAGCGCGCCGCCAGGTGGGATTCGATGAGTGCCGCGTCGCCGCGAGCGTCGACGGACACGATCTCACGGTGAGGTCGCTCACGCTCCGCCAGCGCGAAGAGGTGCTCATGGCCCAGGGCCACATCACCACCACCACCGCTAGCACCACCAGTCGCTGGCGCGCCTGGGGCCGCCTCGGCCGCCACGAGGCCGACCAGCTCCTGCCCGGCAGCTTCCCGCTCGGCTTCGACTTCGACGGCCTCGACCTCGCCACCGACGGCCCGAACCTCGCGGGCTCCCTCGCCACCCTCGTCGCCCCGCGCTGGTCCGCCGGCCCGCTCTCGGCCGACCACGTCGCGCTCGCCATCGCCCGCTTCACCGCCGCCCCCGGCCTGCTCGTGCCCGAGATGGACCTCGCCGTCGACCACCTCGCCGCCGCGCGCCTCGAAGGCCTCGACTGGAGCTTCGAGGGCCTCTACGTGCCCTCCCTCACCGGCGACCTGCAGAAGCGCCTCCTCGCCGAAGCCGCCGGTTGGAGCTCTTCCTGGACCTTGCCGACCGGCACCGTCGGCCCCGTCGACCTCACCCTCGCCGCCGACCTCAAGCTCACCGGCGGCCGCCTCGAAGCCACCGTCGAGACCCCCGTCGGCCACGTGCTCGCCCTCGGCACCCTCAAGTCGAGCCCGCTCACCAAGCGCACGAGCTTCGTCGCCGACCTCCGCTTCCGCGACGTCGCCGGCCCGCTCGCCGACGCCCTCCTGCACGACCTCGACGACGACCAGCGCGCCGCCCTCGGCCCCACCCCGCGCGGCACCGCCGAGCTCGACGTCGACGTCGACCGCGCCGACCGCTTCTCCCCCTGGCAGACCGAGCTCGAGTGGGCGCTCGGCCGCCTCGACAGCGCCCACGCCACCCCGCCCACCGCCTTCGACTGGGACGGCTACGCCTGGGTCTCCACCTCCGCACCACCCGAGGACACGACCCCCTGAGCGCCGCGCCCCCGACCACCGCCTCCCCCGCCGCGCGCGCCCGCCCCCGCGTCGCCCCGCTGCGCCTCGCGCTCGCCCTCCTGCGCTTCCTCGGCCGCGCCATCGGCTCGGTCCTGCTCGTCGCCTACCTCGTCGTCTCGCGCAGCCTCGTCGTCATCGCCGCGCTCTACCTCGTGCTCTACTTCGCGCTCGCCTCTCGCCCCGTCAAAGACGCCATCCAGCAGGCCGTCTCCGACGCCGTTCCGGGCACCATCGGCGCCACCGCCATCCAGTGGGGCCCGCTCCCCTGGCACGTGCGCCTCGCCGAGGCCCGCGTCATCGGCGTGCGCGGCGAGGAGATCATCCGCGTGCGCGGCGTCGAGGCCACCATCGACCTCGGCCGCACCTTCGACGACCTCCTCGCCTTCCTGCACGACCCCGACGCCAACCCGCTCCGCATCAGCCTCGCCCGCGTCGAGCTCCTCGAGCCCTCCGCCCGCGTCGAGGTCCGCGCCGACGGCTGGGTCGGCCTCGAGGCCGCGCTCGCGCCCCCCACCGACCCCGACGCCCCGCCGTCTCCGCCCGGCGCCGCCTTCGAGCTCGTCGCCGACGTCGTGCGCCTGCTCGGCGCCCGCGGCCAGGTCGACGTGCCCGGCTTCCGCGTCGAGTCCGCCCCGTTCGACACCGTCACCAACTACTTCATGCGCATCGACCCCGCCCTGGGGGACGACTCCTTCTACATGGCCTTCGACGTCCCCCGCGTTCACCTCGCCCGCGCCGAGCTCCTCTTCACCGACTTCTCCCACATGCCCGCGCCGCTCACACTCCCCGTGCGCGACCTCCTCGTCGAGGACTTCGCCTGGCGCGGCCTCGGCTTCACCTGGCGCGCCGCCCACGGCGCCCTCGGCGCCGACGCCCACGCCCACTTCCGCGGCTCGGGCGGCCTCGACGCCGCCCCCTCGCCCGCCACCTGGCACGGCGAAGGCACCATCGACTTCGCCGCCGACGCCCCCGAGCCCGCCGCCCTCACCGCCGGCTTCGCCCGCGGCCCCCTCTCGCTCGCCATCGCCGGTCGAGGCGACGTCGAGCAGCTCTCCGCCGCCTGGACCGTCACGAGCCCCGAGCTCGCCCTCGGTCCCCTCCTCACCCGCGACCTCGCCGCCGCCGGCCGCTTCGAGCCGCGCGGCTCTCCGGCGATCCCCGATCGCCACGCGATCTATATCGATAGCGCCCAGGCGCGCCTCGACCAGGGCACGGCCACCCTCTCGGCGCTCTCCTACGACCCGCGCGACGACGCCCTCGATCTGCGCGACCTCGCCATGTCGGTCGCCGTCGCCGACGTCGACGTGCCCTCCGCGCTTGCCACCCTCTTTGGCCCCGCCCTCCCCGAGCTGCCCCCCGGCGCCTGGTCCGGCACCGCCCTCGTCCGCCTGTCCCCCGACCCAGCCAGCGCCGGCGAGACCCTCACCATCGAGGTCGACGACGGCCGCGTCACCTGGACTGCCCCGCCCATCCCCGGCCTCGCTCCGACCTGGACCTTCGCCGGCCACGCCACCCGCCACGCCGGCCTGAGCGCGCTCGCCCTGCCCGCCCCGGATCGCGCCCTCGGCCCCTTCGACCGCCTCGACCTGAGCGGCCTCGTCGTCGACGCCGGCGCCGACCGCGCCCGCCTCGCCGGCCGCATCGACCTCCTCGGCGGCGCGATCGACCTCGAGCCCTACGCGCGCATCGGCGACCTCGCCCCGCTCGCCCGCGCCCTCGGCCTCGGCGACCTCGCCGGCCGCGTCGTCGTCAAGGCCGCCCGCGCCCGCGGCACGCTCGCCGACCCGCGAGTCGACGGCACGCTCAACTGGACCGCCGCCCGCATCGGCCCGCGCGAGCTCGGCCAGGTCCAGGGCGCCATCTCGCTCGCCGGCGGCGTGCTCGCCCTGCGCAACCTCGTCTCCGACAGCCCGCTCGCCGACTTCGCCGTCGACGCATCGCTCGACCTCTTCGACCCGGGCTTCGCGCCCGATCCCCACCTCGCCTTCCGCATCGAGACCCGCAAGCTGCACGGTCTCCTCGCCGCCGCGCTCGGCCCCTGGTTCGGCCCCGACGCCCGCATCTCCCTCGACGGCGGCGACTTCTCCGGCCATCTGCTCGACCCGCTCGGCACGCTGCGGGGCCACGGCCGCATCCTCATCAGCCAGGCCAACTTCGCCGGCGAGCCCGGCGTGCGCCTCGCCGCCACCCTCACCGCGCACCCGAGCCCGACCGGCCAGGCCGACGTCTTCACCCTCGACGACCTCACCGTCACCTTCCAGAGCGGCGCCGTCTGGACCGGCCGCCTGCGCCTCACCCGCCCCGCCAGGGAACCGTCCGTGCTCGGCCTCGAGGGCAACCTCGTCATCGCCGACACCTCGCTGGCCAACCTGCGCCCGGTCGCCCTCGCCCTGCCCGACATCTCGGCCATCCTGCGCGGCCATCTCACGATCGGCGGTACCACCGCGCACCCCGTGCTCATCGGCACCCTCGAGCTCGAGGACGCCGTCGTCGGCCAGCTCGTCCTCGGCGATGCGCTGCTCGCGGTCACCACGCGCGACGACGTCGTCGAGGTCTCCGCCTTCGACCGGGACCTCTTCGGCGGCTTCTCGCTCCAGCGCGCCGCGCTCACCCTCGACGGCCTCGCGCCGCGCCGCTTCGAAGCCGCCGTGCGCGCGACCGACAAGCGGCTCGGCGACCTCGTGCCCGCGCTCGCCGACTCCGCCGTCGGCCTCTTCGGCAGCGCCACCGCCGAGCTCGACCTCGACGTGCCGAGCGGCCTCACCTCCTTCCGCGTGCGCGCCGCCCCACGCGACCTCGTCATCGACGTGCCCGATCGCGGCGTGCGCTGGACCAACCTCTCCGAGCTCCTGCTCGTCTCCGACGCCGGCCGTTTCCGCATGTACCCGCTCACCCTCGCCCCGACCGGCGCGCGCGCCCTCGACCAGCGCGCCCCCGACGCCCCGCGCCTCGAGGTCTGCGGCACGATCGCCGGCGAGCGCCTCGACCTCCAGCTCGCGGGCCTGCTCGATCTCGCCATCGTGCCCGGCCTCTCCGACCTCTTCTCCGTCTCCGACGGCAAGGTTCGGATCGCCCCCGACGACGCCGCCGCGCGCGCCATCGGTGACGACACCTGCCTGCAGAACACCCAGGCCCTGCTCCACCTCGGCGGCTCGCTCGACGCGCCGGTCGCCGTCGGCCAGCTCGAGATGCAAGGGCTCACGCTCGTGCCGCGCGGCTCCGGCCGCGAGCTGCGCCTGCGCCGCGGCGCCGCCCTCCAGCTGCGCAGAGGCACCCGCCCCGGCCAGCAACGGATCCTGCTCGGCCAGAACGCGACCCGCTTCGAGGGCGACCTCGACGACGGCAGCTTCGGCCTGTCCGGCGAGGTCACCCTGCAAGCGCTCGCGCCCGTCTCGCTCGACCTGCGCCTCATCGGCGCCGATCTCTACATCGCCAGCGCCGGCGAGTTCGCCTTCACCGCCAGCCCCGACGCCCGCCTCCTCGGCGAGCGCCTCGACACGCCGACCCCCACGTTGTCGGTCACCGGCGATCTCAGCCTCTCCGAGGGCCGCTTCTCCAAGAGCTTCGACACCCTCGCCCGCGCCGTCGGCGGCGCGCTCGGCGTCAAGAGCGACGCCTACACCACCTCGCTCCTCGACGAGGCCCCCTGGCTCGGCCGGGCGCGCCTCGACGTCAACGTCGTCGCCTCCGACTTCCAGATCCAGACCGCGCTGCCGCTGGCGCGCACCGACCTGCCCGCGCGCCTGGACCTCACCCTGCGCGGCACCATCGCCGAGCCGCGCCTCTTCCGCCGCGTCGATCTCCTCCCCGGCGGCACCCTCACCTACCTCCTCTTCGAGCGCACCTTCACCGTCAGCCAGGGCGCGGTCGACTTCGACGGCGACCCCGAGCGCCCGCTGGTCGAGGTCACCGCTCAGACCCAGATCACCTACCTGCAGCGCGCCCAGACCGCGCTCCAGGAAGAGGACGAGAAGGAGGTCGCCGTCACCTTGCGCATGTCCGGCCGCGTGCCCGACCTCAAGATCGAGCTCTCCAGCGACGACCCCACCCTCGACCAGGCCGACATCCAGTCCCTGCTCATCACCGGCAAGCCACGCGGCGACCTCGACCGCGCCCAGGAGAGCCGCGTCGTCTCGGCCGACCTCGCCAACGTCATCAACACCGTGTTATCCGCACCCTTCGTGCGCACCGCATCGGTCGGCGTCGATCAGAAGGGTGGCCTCGAGTATCGGGTCGGCACCTGCTTCGCGCCCAACCTCTGCTTCGACACGACCACCGTCTCCGACGACACCGAGACGACCTTGCGCGCGAAGTTCTCGCTCGCGATCGGTGACGACGTCGTCTGCGAGGGCACGCTCAAGCGCAGCGACACCGGCGCCACCACCGCCCAGGAGACCTACGAGGCGCGATGCCGCTATCGGATCCCCCTCGACTGATGCGCATCGCCCTCGCGCTCAGGTCCGCGCTCGCGCTCACGTCCGCGCTCGCGCTCACGTCCGTGCTCGCGCTCACGCCGGTGCACGCCGCCGCGCCCGCACCTCCGGCCGCGCCGGACGACCTCGCCGCCTGCGCCTCGCACCCGGTCGCCACCGTCGATCTCGAGGGTTGCGAAGGCGCCTGCCGCTCACGCCCGGCGCTCCAATCCCTGCTCGCCCTCGTGCGCATCGGCCAGGCGCTCGACGCCGCCGACGCCGCGCGCCTCCGCGACCGCCTCGACGCCTCGCGCCTGCTCGTGTCGTCCCGGCTCACCTGCACGGTCGACGGCGCCTACAGCCGCCTCGTCATCGCCGTCACCCCGATGACCTTCGTGCGCCGCGTGCGCATCACCGGCAACGACGCATTCCGCAGGAAGGACCTCCTCAAGCGCGTCTTCCTGCGCGCCGGCACGCCGCTCTCGATCGACCCGGCCGATCCGCTCGCCGACGAGCAGGTGCGCCGCCAGGTCGAGTCGCTCGAGCGCCTCTATCGGCAGGCCGGCCTCGACGACGTCGCGATCGACGTCAAGGCCACGCGGATCGACGCGATCCACATCGACCTCGAGCTCATCATCCGCGAAGGCACGCGCACGCGCATCGAGTCGCTGACGGCCCGCCACCTCCACAACGGCCCGCCCGACCCCGACGGGCTGCGCTGCCCGACGATCGACGAGCGCCGCCTCGAGCGCCTCATCGGCCTCGGCGTCGGCGACGTGTGGACGCGCGTGGTCGAGCGCCAGGTGCGCGAGCGCCTGCGCCAGGCCTTCCAGGGCGCCGGCTTCGAGCGCCCCCGCGTCTCGATCGAGACCGGCGGCTCGGGCGGCGAGCTCACCATCGCCGTCGTCACCGAGCGCTGCTGGCTCGTGCGCGTCTGGGAGCGCGACCTGCCGAGCGACGGCGCCGACACGCTGAGCTTTCGCTGGACCGACCCCGTCGACGCGCCCGACGACGACGGCGCGCTCGGCCGCGGGGGCGACAACCCCTTTCGCCGCATCGACCTCGCCGTCTACGCCGAGACCCTGCCCTTTGCCGAGAGCGGCTCCTTCGAGCGCGACGAGGCGATGCGCGGCGTCGATGCGCTCGCCGGCGAGCTGCGCGCCCGCGGCTACCCCTTCGCCGAGGTGCGCCTCCTGCACCGCCCGCTCGCCGGTCGCCCCGAGCGCCGCAACGCCCCGTCGATGGTCGACGGCGTCATCGACTACCTGATCACGCTCAACCTCGAGCGCCGCCTGCAGACGATCCGCTTCGAGGGCCGCGCGACCCCGTCCGAGGCCACGCTCAGCGGCCTCATGAAGACCAGCCCCTACGACTTCTTCGGCGGCAGCGGCGCCTTCGACGAGGCGCGCGTCATGGCCGACCTCGTCGCCATCGAGGCCTGGTATCGCGAGCGCGGCTTCTTCGCCTTCGCCTTCCTCCCGCCCGTCGCGCGCCCCGGCTTCGAGCTCCGCCGCTTCGGCGCCGAAGGCCGCGTCTTCGCGCTCGAGAAGACCCGCCACACCCCCCACCTCACGCTGGTCATCCGCTTCGACGAGGGCCCGCGCACGCGCATCGGCGCCCTGTCCACCAGCGGCCACACGCTGATCTCCCGCGCCGAGCTCGAGCGCGTCACCGGCTTTTCCCCCGGCCGCCCGCTCGGCCCCCTGCCGCTGCGCGACGGGCTCGAGCGCCTCGCCCGTTTCTACCGCCAGCGCGGCCACCACCGCCTGACGCTCCTGCCGACCTGCAGCGCCGCCGGCGCCCCGATCGATTGCACCGCCCAGGGACTCACCGGCCACACCACGGTCGACCTCGACCTCGCGATCGAGGAAGGCGCCGAGGTGCTCGTCGGCGCCGTCGTCTGGCGCGGCAACGCCGAGACCGATCCGCACGTGCTCTTGCGCGACCTGCCCCGCCCCGGCGAGCGCCTCGACTTCGACCGCATCAACGCCGCGGTGCGCAAGATGCGCGCGCTCGGGATCTTCAACTCGGTGCGCGTCGACGTCGAGGGCCTCGACGACGATCCACCGCGCGACGTCGTGCTCGTCGTCGCCGTCGAGGAGACCCAGTACCGCTTCCTCGACGTCGCCCTCGGCGTGCGCTCGATCCAGCGCCAGAACATCGGGCGCGTGCCGAGCTGGGCCGCCTCCGGCGCGGGTGTGCTCGTCGACCAGGGCGACCGCCTCACCACCGGCTTCGGCCGCGCCTTCGCCCTCGACATCCCCGACCTGCTCCTCACCTTCGACTTCGAGTACCTCGACCTCAACTCGCTCGGCATCGGCAACCGCCTGCAGATCCCCTTCGACGCCGGCTTCTCGCTCTCGCAGTTCCTGCGCCTGGCGACCTTCAACCCCGCCTACACCATGCCGCGCCTCTTCGACTCCGACCTCACCCTCACCGCGCGCGGCATCGCCGAGCTCGACCGCGTCACCGATCCGCTCGACCGCCTCGAGCTCGGCCTCGAAGGCGACCTCCTCATCCCGCTCTCCGACGCGATGATCGCCGGCTTCACCGCACGCGCCGGCATCATCCAGCTCCAGCCTCCCGGCGACGACTGCGTCTACTGCCTCGTCGGCCCCCCGCTCGGCTACTCCTCCGCCCTCCCCCAGGACATGGTCGAGGCCGCCTCGGACGCGATCGCCTGCGACGGCGACGCCGACTCCGCCGCCTGCGAGGACCTCGGCTTCCGCCCGCAGTTCACCCTCGGCCTACGCTGGCGCTGGGACACGCAGGACACGCCGCTGCACCCGACGCGCGGCGTCTCGCTCGCCGCCTCGACCAGCTTCATCCTCGACCGCGACCGCCTCTCCTCCGCCCCGGTCTTCAACCAGTTCCTCAAGTGGGACGCCTCGGCGCGTGCCGCGCTCACGCTCGGCTCGCTGGTCTTCGCCACCTTCGTGCGCTACGGCGGCGCCGCCACCTTCGACGAGGACTTCCTGCCCCCCGACGAGCGCTTCACCCTCGGCGGCCAGAACGGCATGCGCGGCTTCACCGACAACGGCATCTGCCGCTACGATCGCGAAGGCACGCTCGATCCGAGCTGCCCCTCCGAGTTCGGCGGCAACGTCGTGCTCAACGGCAGCTTCGAGCTGCGCGTGCCGCTCATCCAGTCGGTCGGGATCTGGCTCGGCGCCTTCGTCGACTGGGGCGGCCTCGCCCGAACCCACGACGAGCTCTACCTCGCGAGCTTCCGCCTCTCCTCGGGCCTCGGCGTGCGCTGGCTCCTGGGCGGCCTCTTCCCGATCCGCCTCGACGTCGGCTTCCCGCTCCTCGAGCGCCGCTGCGTCGCGCTGCGCGAAGACGGCTCCTGCGTGCGCGAGGAGCCGAGCCAGGTGCACTTCGGCCTGCTCTACACGTTCTGAACGACAGCGGGCGCTGCCTGCTCGTCACCAGGCATTTCGGGCTTCGGCCGCGGGACTGATCAGGGGCGTTGGGTCGAGCGCGAAGCGCGCGAACCAACGCCCCGACTCCGGCCACCCAATATTGCAGCCCCGGAATGGAACGGGGAGCGGTAGGCCTCCCCACGAGCGCGAGCCGCCACCCAGGTCGGACGGCACCGAGACGAGAGGCGAAACGTGTTGAACCCGGCCTCCAGCCCGCGCAGCGCAAACCGGAACACCGCCAGTAGACATTCGCCCTGAGCGACGTTACTCGGATCTGCATGTCCACCGCGACGAGCCCGGCCAGCGAGCGCTTCGTGCGCGACCCGGGCGCCGTCGTCGCGCTCGCCCGCGAGCTCGCCCCCGCGCTCGCCTCCGGGGCGTCCGACCCGTCGCATCGCGAAGCCGCGCTCATCCAGTCCGAGATCGGTCGCCTCGCCGGCGTGCCCGGCCCCGTGCTCCTCGCCGAGCTCGAGGCCGCCCTGTGCGCGCCCGACGCCGCCGCCACGCTCGACGCGCTCGCCGACTTCGGCGCGCTCGTCCTGCTCCTGCCCGAGGTCGCCGCCCTCATCGGCTTTCACCGCAGCTCGCCGCTGCCGCACAAGGACCTCTGGGCCCACACCCTGACCGTGCTCGGCCGCGCCCCGCCCGAGCCCGACCTCCGCTGGGTCGCGCTCTGCCATGACATCGGCAAGATCGCCACGCGCGCCGTCGCGCCCGACGGCACCCTCGGCTTCCACCGGCACGAGGCGGTCGGCGCCCGCCTCTTCGTCGGGATCGCCGCGCGCCTCGGCATGTCCGCCGAGCGCGCCGAGCGCATCGCCTTCGTCATCGAGCACCACGGCCGCACCAACCAGTTCGACCCGAGCTGGACCGACGCCGCCCTGCGCCGCCTCGTGCGCGAGTGCGGTCCGCACCTGCCGCTGATGCTCGCCTTTTCCGCCATCGACTGGACGACGCGCAGGGCCTCGCGCGCCGCGCGCATCCGCGACAACCTCGCGCTCCTCGAAGCGCGCCTGGCCGCGCTCGACGCCGAGCCGGCCGACACGCCTCGGACCGCGCTGCCGCCCGGCCTCGCCGAGCACCTCATCGCCGAGAGCGGCCGCCCCCCGGGCCCCTGGGTCGGCGAGGCGCTGCACGTGATCGCCCACGCGATCGACAAGGGTCACGTCACCGGGACCGGCGTCGACGCGTTGACCGCGTGGTGGCTCGCAGGTCCTCCAGATGATGTCGTCGGCAACCCCGATGAGCGGTGAGACCGCGATGACGACCTTCGAGGTCACGATCGAGAGCGCCGCCCAGCGCCCGCTCCGGCTCCTCATCGCGGCCGACAACTGGGTCGACGCCTGGCGGGAAGGCCTGCGCGTCATCGGCGTCGACGAGCTGCCCGCCGACGCGCAGTGCGTGGTGACCGGCGAGCGCGTCGCCATCGCGATCCCCTCGCTCGAGCGCACGATCCACCTCACGCCGCGCCCCGACGAAGCGCCCGCGCCCACGCGCACCGCCCGCCTCGTCGTCGCTGGCGATCCGGGCCAGCGCCCGCCCGCGCCCGCGCACCAACCGACGCAGAACCCCAAGCTCTTCCGCCGCCCGCCGCACGCCGGCGCGCCGCCGCACGCCCCGCCCGCGCCCGCCCCCACGCCAACGACCAGCGTGACGCCCGATCCGATCGCGCGCGTGCTCTCCGACCTCGAGCGCCAGCGCCTGCTCTCACGCCCCGTGCGCATCTCGTCCAAGGACGGGCTGCCGACGACCGAGCCCAGGCGCGTCGGCGCCCAGTCCGCCCGCGCGCCGACACCGACCGGCGTCCCGCGTCTGCAGCCATCGACCGACGAGCGCAAGCGCCCGCGCGAGCACACGCGCGCGTTCTCGACCGCACCGACCGATCAGCTTCCGCAGCTCTTCCACCCGGTCCAGGCCGACGACGACGACGGCGACGCGCTCGATCCGATCCTGCGCTGGGCCGCCGACACCGCATGGCAGCACGTGCCCTGCGCGCTCGCCCTGGTGCTCGACTGCGAGTCCGAGGGGGAGTGCCACGTCGCGATGGCGCGCGGCGAACGCGAGCGCGAGGCCCGCGGCTGCCGCCTCACCCCGGATCCCCACGGCCCGCTCCAGCTCGGCCGCTCGCCCTCGCTGCGCCGCCTTCCCGAAGCGCGCACGCTCGCCTTCGAGCGCCCCGACGGCACCGCCTGGACCCTGCCGGTGACCTCGCTCTTGAGCGCCCCGGTCGTACACCCCGACGGCGAGCTCAGCGGGCTCACGCTGGTGCTCGTCGACGCCGCGCGCCCCACCGGCTTCACCGACAGCGAGCTGCGCGCGCTCGCCTACCTCGCCAAGACCCTCGCCCAGCGCCTCTGATCCAGCCAGCGGCCGCCCGCTGCCACGATCACACCCGCGCGCTCGATGCCCACCCTGTCCCCGGCCTGCGGCCCTCGTGGCCGCTCGCTGCCACGATCACACCCGCGCGCTCAATGCGCGTCCAGGCCCGAGCGCCGCGCGAACCCCGCCAGGTAGTCGAAGTAGATCCGCACGAAGAGGCGCTGCGCCGGATCGGGCGCGCTCGAGATCCGGCGCCGCTGCGCATCGAGATCCTCCTCGGCCCTGAGCCGCTCGAGCAGCTCGCGCGCGCCCGCGACGTCCTCGGGCCCGACCTCGAGCGGCTCGCCGAACGAGCGCCGCACCAGCTCCTCTCCGAAGAGGTGGTGATGCCCACGGAGGCTTTGGTCGAGGCAGTACCCGAGTGTGCTCCACATGGGCCGCATGGTGACCATATATGGTCACTCGATGCAAGCATTCATGCGGCTCTCATCGAAAGTCGCGCCGAGGCGCCGGCCCCCGTACAATCCCTCGACATGACGCCCGCCTTCACCCCCTCGCGCCTGGCCCCGCTCGCCCTCACCTGCCTCGCGTTCGCGCCCGCCTGCATCGAGGACAGCGAGCGCGTCGCCGACACCAACACGCCGACCGACACCGTCGACACCTCCGACGAAGTCCCGCCCGGCACCGACGCCAGCGACGACTCCGGCCCCGGCGGCGAGCCCTGCGACGAGCCCGGGATCACCCGCTGCGCCTCCGACGCCGCCGCCGTCGAGCTCTGCCTCGACCAGACCTGGCAGCGCGCCGCGTGCGCCGAAGACAAGATCTGCGTCGTCGCCGGCGGCGCTCAGTGCGTCGACTCGACCGGCGACGCCACCTGCCGCGACACGCTCTACTGCTTCCTCGGCTGCCAGCTCCTCTTCGAGGACCTCGCCGCGCAGGACGCCTGCTTCGTCGACTGCTACCGCACCGCCGCCGAAGACGCCCAGCGCGAGCTCTCCGACGTGATCGGCTGCCTCGACGACAACTGCATGGACGCCGCCGGCCTCGACTGCGTCGCCGGTCGCTGCAGCCAGGACCTCGCCGACTGCTACTTCGACACCCACGGCACGGCGCGCTGCGGCGCGATCATCGAGTGCCGGCTCACCTGCGCCGACGGCGACGAGGCCTGCGTCACCGCCTGCGGCGAGGACGCCACGATCGAAGCCCAGGGCGACTACGCCGTGCTCGAGCTCTGCACCTTCTACGCCTGCGCCGGCCAGGACGACGACTGCGCGCGCCGCGCCGCGCTGCCGACCGGCCCCTGCGGCGACTACGCCAACGCGTGCGTCGGCCTCTTGCCGAGCACGCCCCGCTGATCGGGGTGCGCCAGCCAGCGCTCGCGCAGCTCCGCGTCCTCGATCACCCCGGCCACCGCGCGCACCTCTTCCCGCGCCTCCGCGAAGCTCGCCTCCGCCGCGTCGCGCGCCCCGTTGGCGAGCCGCGCCCGCCCGAGCGTCACCAGGTGCCGCGGCACGAGCGGCCCCGACTCGCTGCTGCGCCCCGCCCGCGCCGCCATCAGCGCCCGCTCCGCGTGCTGCAACGCCAGGATCGGTTCGCGCCGCAAGAGCGCCGCCTCCGCCGCCAGCCTGAACGCCCGGGCCTCGCGCGCCCGCTCGAGCCGCCGGTGCGCACGCCAGCCCGCCTCGCTCGCCTCGCGCAGGATCTCGTCGGCCCCCGCGAAGCCGCGCATCGCCAGCGCCAGCTCCAACACCAGCAGGCGCGCATTGACCGCCACCGAGTCCGCGCCCGATCCGCCCGCGCGCACCGCCTCCTGCGCGCGCCGCCACGCCAGCGCCTCGGCGCCCCCGTACCACGCCGTCGTCGCCTCCAACACCGCCGCGCGCGCCATCAACGCGCTCGAGCCCTCGTCCTCGGCCAGCGCCGCCGCGCAGCGCGCGTGGTCGAGCGCCGCTTCGAAGTCGCTGAGCTCGAAGCGACACCAGCCGAGCTCGAGCTCGACCATCGCGTCCAGGGTCGGCGTGCGCTCGCGCGGCAGCGCCTCGGCGTTGTCGATCGCGCTCGCCAGCGCCTTGTCGAGCCGCCCGTCCATGCGCAGCCGCATCACCTCGAGGAGCCGCGCCCGCGCCCGCGCGTCCGGGCGCCCCGTGCGCCTGGCCAGCGCCGAGAGCGCGTTGGTCGCCTCGGCCGCCAGGTCGAGCCACTGCACGTCCAGGCACAGCTCCGCGCGCGCCTCGAGCAGGAGCAAGGTCACGTCGACGCCATCGCCGGCGCCGACCCCGAGCCCCCAGCGCCGCGCCGCCGCCGGCGCGTCCCGCAGCTCGACCTCGCCCTCCGCCTCGGCCAGCGGCGCCAGCGCCGCGATCCCCGCTTCGAGCTCTGCCAACGCCGCCGTCGGCGAGCCCTCCGCCCGGAAGCGCAGCGCGCGCGCCCAGTGCAGGCGCGCCAGCGACTGCGGCAGCGGCTGGCCCGCCCGCGCGCCGCGCCCGGTCGTCGGCTCCGGCGGCGGGCTCGTGCGTCGGCCCGGCCGCGCGTAGACCCCGCTCACCGCCGGGCTCTCTAGCGCGATGAGCGACGAGGCGTCGCGCACCAGCGCCTCCCAGTCCTTGACGCGCAGGTCGTACGCAAGCCGGATCTCCAGCGCGCTCTGGATCGTGTGGCGGTGGCCGACCTCGCTGCCGAGCTCGACCAGCCGCGTCATCAGCGGCTCGAGCGCGTCGAGCTCGCCGCACGCGAGCAGCACCCGCGCCTGCGTCTTGAGCGCCAGCGCCTCGTAGCGCCACAGCTCGAGGTCCTCGCGCTCCGCGTGCTGCGCGATGAGGAGGCGCGCCCGCTGGATCAGCGCCATCGCGCGCGGGAGCCACGAGCGCCCCGGCCGCGCCTCGGCCGCCGCCAGGAGATGCGGCACCGCCAGAAGTGGCGCGTCGGAGTCCAGCCACTCCTCGGCCACGCGATGCGCGGGCGCGAAGACCTCCTCCAGCGCCTGCGCCAGCCGCCGATGCAGCGCGTGCCGCCGCGCCGCCGGGAGGCGCCCGTAGAGCGTCGCCCGCCGCGGTTCGTCGGCGACGTGCACCGTGCCATCACCGCGCGCCACCAGCACCCCGCTCGCGACGAGCTCGGGCAGCTCGGCGCTCCAGACGCCGAGGTAGGTCGGCATCACCGCCTCGGGCACCGGCGACTTCACGCACGCCAGCAGCGCGTCGAGCGTCTCCGGCCGCCGCCCGACGTCGAGCGCCGACGCGCGCGCCTCGGGTCGCGGCCCGCGCAGGGTCGGCGTCGTGCGAAAGACGTAGCCCACGCCGCGCCGCACGAGGTAGCCGTCGCGATAGAGACCCGCCAGCGCCTCGATCAGCGCCGCCGGCGTCTGCGGCAGCATGAGCGCCTCCTCGGGCGCTTCCCACGGCCCGCCGGTGCGCCCGAGCGCGCGATGCAGCCAGCCGCGGATCTCCGGCTCGTCCCAGCGCGACAGCGGCGTCACCAGGACGCCCGGATCCTTCAGGCGCGCGGGCAGCCCACGCTCGGGATCGCGCCGCGTCGCAACGAGGCGCGCCTTGTCGCCGAAGCGCCGCGCCAGCGCGTCGAACGCGCTCTCCGACGCGAGATCGAGGTTCTCGACGACGTACACATCCAGGCGCTGATCGTCGGCGGCGCGCTCGCCGATCACCTGCAGCGCGTCGACTGAACCGTCGTTCAGATCCTCGAAGCGCACCGGGATGATGCGCGCGCGCCGCGCCGACGCCTCGTCGAGCACCGGCCCGAGGAGCCGTCGCGCGAAGAACCCCATCGGCACGTCGATCACCACCGCCCACGGCTCCCCGTGCGGCAGCGGATCCTCGGTCACGCGCGCCGCGAGCCCCTCGAGCCAGGGGCGCCAGGGCAAGGGCACCGTCAGGAGGCGCTGGATGAACGCCTCGGTCGGCTCGATCTCCGCCTCCCAACCGGTCGCGGCGCCGAGCTCGGCGAGCAGGCTCTCGGCGCTCTCGGGTCGCTCGGCCGGATCCGGCGCGAGCAGCCGCCTGACGAGCGCCGCCAGGGCCGGCGGGCAGCTCGTCGCCGTGAGCTGCGGCGGCGCCTCGCTCGTGCGCGCGCGCCACAGCGCCTCGACATCGCTCGTGCCCCACGGGCGGCGGCGCTCGATGAGCTCGAAGAGCAGGAGGCCGACCGCGTAGAGATCGGTCGCCGCCCCGAGCGCCGCGCCCTCGAGCAGCTCCGGCGCCGCGTACTCCGGGGTGATCACGAGATCCTCCCCCGGCGTCCGGCCCAGCGGCAGCGCCACCCCGAAGTCGATGAGGTGCACGAAGAGGCCGTCGGACCGCTCGTGCACGAGCAGGTTGGCCGGCTTGAGATCGGCGTGCAGCCAGCCGGCGCGGTGCACGTGGTCGAGCGCGCGCAGGAGCCCGGTCACGATCTGCATGACCGCGCGCAAGGGCAGCCCGCCGTCGTAGCGCAAGAGCAGCTCGACCAGCGGCACCCCCGGCGAGACCTCCATCGTGAAGTAGGGCACCACCACGCCCTCTTCACGCGCGAAGCCGAGCTCATACGCGCGCGGGATGTTCGGATGCGCGAGCTGCCTCAGCACCCGGAACTCGTCGATGAACGAGGGCGCGAGCTCGAGCGACTCCGGCACCATGCGCTTGAGCGCCACCACGCGCCCGCTCGAGAGATCGTCCTCGGCGAGCAGCACGCGCCCCATGCCGCCGGCGCCGAGCGTGCGCACGAGCCGATAGCGCATGTCCCAACGCGGCCGCTCCGCCTCGTCGGCGGGCGGTGCCGGCGGCCCGAGCTTCGGAGGCCGCTCGTTCACCCGAGCCGGGTCCAGAGGGCGACGAGCTTCTCGAGATCGCCCTCGAGATGGTGCACCAGTGCGCCGACGGCCGGGGCCGGATCGGGCAGCGAGTAGACCTTGGCGAAGCGCGCCGGGCGCTCGTCGGGCCCGAGCTCGACCGCGATCCCGTCGTCGCGCAGCGCATCGAGCGCGCCTTCGTCCAGAGCCGGTGAGAACGCGCGCCGCGCGGTGTCGAGCAGGACCCGCAGCTCACCCTTGGCGAGCTCGACCGCGATGTGCGGGCGGTCCTCGAACTGGGGCGGCGCGTGCTCGCCCTCTCCCCAGGCGATGCTGATCGCGTCGATGCGCTCGTCGCTGCCGAGGTCGAGCCGCCACGGCGAGGTGCGCGACTTCTCGTCGTGGTGCGGGTGCAGCCGCCCGTTCGAGAACCGCGCCAGCGCCCCGAGCAGCGCGTCGTTGAGCTCGAGCAGCGCGTCGCGCAGCTTGAGGCGATCGAGGTTGCGCGCCGGATCGGCGGCCCCGCTCGCCAGCGCATCGAGCGCCTCGTCCTCGACCCAGGGGTGCTCGCCGGCCTTGGCCGCGGGCAAGGGCGGCGGCGGCGCGCGCGGCGCCTCGACGACCGGCGGCGCCGGCTCGGGCTCGACCGGCGGCAGGAGCTCCGCCCCCTCGTGTTGCTCGAGCCAGGCGAGCACCCGCGAGGTGACGAAGCGCATCTTCCCCTCGACGAAGAAGCGCGGCAGGCTGGTCCGTGCGATCAGCGCGTCGACGGTCTTGCCGGGGACCTTGAGGAGCGCGGCGAGCTCCTGTTCGTTCAGGATCGGGCTTGTCATACGGACAGTCTACGCCGCTGTCCGTCGCTGGCCAACCCGCCCGATCAGCGCCCGCGCTGCGGCCCGCGCTTGGACGGCGCGCCGCGCCGGCTCGGCGTGCTCGGGCCCGACTTCTTGCTCGGCGCGCGCTGGTTCATGCTCGGCTGCGACGGGCGCTGCTGCGGGCGATCGAACTGGCGCGACGGCGTGCGCTGCCGCGGCGTCTCGAAGCTGCGCGTCGGCCCCTGCCGCGGCCGCTCGATGCGCGTGGCCGGCTGGCGTCGCGTCTCGGGCTGGCGCGCCGGCCGCTCGATGCGTCGCTCGGGCTGGCGCGCCGGGCGCTCGACCCGCCGCTCGGGCTGGCTCGGCGTGCGTGCGAAGGGATCGCGCCGCTGCGGCCGCACGTCGCGGTTCACCTCGCGCGAGGGGCGCACGTCACGCGTGGTCGGACCCTGCCGGTTGTCGCGCGTCGGCCGCTCGACGCCCGGACGCCCCCGCAGCTCGCCGTCCTGGCGGGTCGGCCGCTCGACCCCGCGCCGATCGGTCGTCGTGCCCGGCGTCGGCCGCGCGCCGTCGCGCTGGAAGCCGTTGCGGTTGTCCTGGCGCGGCGACTCGTTGCGCGTGGGGCGCCCACGGAAGTCACCCGGCTGCCGCCGATCGTCCTTGCGCGGATCGCGCGCCCCGGGCCCGGGGCGGTTGCCGTCGCGCCGGTCGCCGCGCTCCTGGAAGTTGGAGCGCGGGCTCGGCCGCTGCGCGTCATGACGCCGCTGCGGCTGCGGGCGCGTGCCGACCGGGCGGCCGTTGTCCATCGGGCGCGGCCGGGCGGTGTGCATCGGCCGGGCGCGAGCGGGCGCGTGGCGATGCTCGGCGACGTAGCGCACGGAGCGCACGTGGCGATGGTGGTAGCGGTGGTTGTGGCCGTGCGTCCAGTGGTAGTGCGCGTAGTATCCCGGGCGGTAGTGCGCCGGCGCGTGCCAGTAGCCGTGGTGCCAGTAGCCCGGCGTCCAGCGCCAGCCGTTCCAGCAGCCCGGCACCCAGGTGTAGCCCGAGCGATACGAGGGTCGCCAATAGCCGTCGTACCAGAGGCCGGCCGTCGCGTAGCCGGGCACCCACACGAAGCCGACGCGCGTCTCGGCCGGCGCCCAGTAGCCCGCGTAGTAGTAGCCGTCGGCCCAGTAACCGTCGATCCAGCTGTAGCCGGCGCGCGAGGTCAGGCGCCAGTGCCCGAGCGTGAAGTAGCCCTCGGGCGTGACGTAGCCGGGCACCCACACGTAGCCGGGGCGCGTCGTGATCGGGCGCCAGTAGCCGTTGACCCACACGAGGCCATCGTAATAGCCCTCGACCCAGACGTAGCCGTCCATGGCGCGCTCGCGCCAGAAGCCGGGGATGTAGCGGGAGTCGGCCTCGTCGCGCCAGCCCCACTCATAGACGTAGCCGTCGCGCTCTTCGACCGGCTCCCAGTGACCGGGCACGGTGAGGCCGGTCTCGTCCTCGTAGGGCTCGACCCACACGAAGCCGTCGCGATACGCGTCGCGCCAGTAGCCGTCAATCCACTCGCCGTCGACGCCGTAGTGCCCCTCGACCCAGACGAGATCGTCCTCGACGACGGGATCCTGGGCCATCGCCGGCGCAGCCAACATGCCGAGCCCGATGAGCGCGGCCACCGCCCAGCCCGCTTGTCGCATCGATCCTCTCATCGTCTTCCTCCTGTCGCGTCTCATCGAATGGATATGCACCACGCCGCGATCGAAGGCCCGGGACGAGTCACGTCCGTGCCCTATTCAATCCAGCGGCGCATCGGGGCAGAGCCCCTCGACGTAGGTCTCGCGCCCACCCTGGTCGATCCAGCGCGCGATGATCGCGACATCCAAATCATCGAGACAATTGGGAAATCCCGGGAACGGCATCTCGCACCAGCGCACGCGCTCCCACATGTAACTGCGCCGGTGATCGCACTCGACGACCGCCGCGCGTCCGCTGGCGCCACCGCGCTTGAGCCCCTCGGGGGTCGAGGCGTCGAGCCCGCCGCTGCCACCTCCCGCGAAGTGGCAGCCGAGGCAGCCCGCGTCGAGCAGGATCGGCTTGATGTGCGCCTCGAACGAGAGCGGCCCGCTCGGGACCTCGAGCTCGGCCTCCATCAGCGCCGGATCGCCGATGTCGGTGCACGCGCTCCCCAGGACGATCATCAGGATGAAGACGGCTCGGCTCAGGCGCATCCCCGGACCATAGCCCAAGTCGCGGCGCGAGCAAGCTCCCGCCCGAACGGCGCGAGCGAGCTCACTCACAGGCGAGGATCACCCGCGGCGACCAGTCGCCGAGCAGATCCTGCGCGTCGCCGAACGATATGATCGCGCCGCCGGGCAGGGCGGCGATCGCCTCCTGATTGGCCGCGCCGCGCTCGACCAGCTCGACCGGCGCGCCCGCCCCATCGACCACCCAGATCGCGGAGTACGCATAGAGGTTGCCCGCCACGATCACGCGGTGCGGCGGCGCCGGCTCGAACGCGCACCCGGAGAGCCGATCCGCCTCGCTCACGCGCACGCGCACCGTCGGCTCGACGCGGTAGCCCGCGCCCTCGACGACGAGGCAGACGAGCTCGCCCGTCGCCTTGCTCACCGCCCAGCCGGCACAGCCCGTGGCCGCGTCCGGCCCGCGCGGATCGAGGCAGATCCCCTCGTAGTTGGCGCCGCAGTTGACGCCGAAAGGATCGCAGCCCCAGGCCGGATCCGCGCTCACCGCGATCGGCCCGTGCACGAGCGCGAACGCGCCGTCCTCCCCTTCCTCCCACGCGCGCAGGATCCCGTTGGACGCCAGCCCGAAGATCCGCCCGTCGGGCGCGCGCGAGAGCCCCTCGACGTCGTCGCCCGCGCCCTCGCCGAGCGGCAGCACGCGCTCGCTCATCGTCAGCGCGTCGAGGTCGAGCAGCAGCGCGCGCCCCTCGTGCCCCGAGTCGGCGACGACGAGCAGACGTCGGCCCGCCTCGTCGAGGAACGCGACCCCGCTCGCCTCGGGCAGCGGCACGCGATCGCCCTGTGCCACGCGACAGGTCGCGTAGTCGATCGGCCCTGCGACGACCTCGTCGCCCCCATCGACGGCGATCACCGCGTCGGGAGCGGACTCGACGTGCACACCGTCGTCGAGCTCGCGCGCGTCCTCGACCTCGCGCGCGTCATCGACCTCGAGCTCGCGCACATCATCATGTGCATCCGGCACCTCGGCCGCGACGACGTCGTCGCCGCCGCCGTCACGCCCGCAGCCCGCGGCGAGGGCGATGATCACGATCGCGCGGCGCAATCAGCCGCCGATCTCGACGGCGGTCGCGGTCAGGACCAGCTCCTTCTTCTCGCCGGTGACCTTGCTCGGATCCTCGCCGCCGTCCTCGGCCAGGTGCTTGGCCTGCGCCTCGGTGAAGATCCGCACCTTGAGCGTGCCCTCGACCTGGGTCGGCTTGCCCGTGGCGTCGAGCGGCACCGTGAAGGCGTGGTCCTTCATCACGACGCGCGCCTCGACCTCGCCGTCCTTGACCACCATCCAGCAGCCCTTCTTCTGGCAGACCTTGTCGATCTGACCCGAGACGCGCACGTTCAGCTCCTGCCCGTCGACCGCGCCCGCGAGCACCGTGCCCAGCGGCTTGGCCTCGCTCAGCGAGAACGCCCCGCCATAGCGCAGACCGGTCTCGGTCTTCGAAGGCTCGACCGCGACCTGCGAACCGCAGCCCTCGATCGCCGCCGCGGCCTTCTCCTCGGGGAACGGGCAGTCCTTCTCGTCGTCGCCCGCCGCCATCTCCGCGCAGCCCGCGTGCTCGCCGCCGGCCGCCTTGTCCTCGACCTGCGCCGCGGCGACCGTCGTCGCGCTCGCCTCGCTCGGCGCGCTCGGCGCGGCCTCGACCTTCGGCTCCTCGGCCGGCGTCGCCGGGCTCACCGCGCCTTCGACCTTGGCCGGCTCGGCCGCGATCTCGTCGCTCTTCTTGTCACAGGCGCCGATGAGCGCCACCGCCGCCACCGCCAACGTCCATCCGAACTTGCGCATCTTTGAATACTCCGCGTTCGACCTGTCTCGTGCCGGCGCACCGCTTGGCCGCGGCCCGGCGAGTCGCGGGACATTGCCCCCCGTGCGCTCGCGCTGTCAATGCTCCGGTCGACTGCGCTATACGAGCACCAGCGCCGATGCCCCGAGCCTCCCCCAGCCTTGATTCCGATCAATCCGCGCCCGCGGTCGCGGCCGAGCTCGCCGACGATCTCGTGTGCGCGCTGCGCGGCTGGTACTTCACCCACCAGCGCCGCCTGCCCTGGCGCGACGAGCCGAGCCCGTACCGCGTCTGGGTCTCGGAGATCATGCTGCAGCAGACCCAGGTGCAGACGGTCCTGCCCTACTTCGAGCGCTTCCTCGCCGCCTTCCCGGACGTCGCCGCGCTCGCCGCCGCCCCCGAGGAGGTGGTGCTCGCGCGCTGGGCGGGCCTCGGCTACTACCGCCGCGCCCGCCACCTGCACGAGGCCGCGCGCCGCGTCATGGCCGCGCACGGCGGCCGCGTGCCCACGAGCGTCGAGGCGCTCCTCGCCCTGCCCGGGATCGGCCGCTACACCGCGGGCGCCATCGCCTCGATCGCCTACGGCCAGCGCGCCGCCGTGCTCGACGGCAACGTCGCGCGCGTGCTCTCGCGCGTCTTCGCGCTGCCCGACGCGCCCGCCTCCAGCGCCGGCCAGCGGCGCCTCTGGGCGCTGGCCGAGGCCCTCGTGCCCGCCGCCGATCCGAGCGCGCACAACCAGGCCTTGATGGAGCTCGGCGCGCTCGTGTGCACGCCGCGCGCGCCCGCGTGTTCGCGCTGCCCGCTCGCCGATCGCTGCGAGGCCCTCGCTCTGGGCACCCCCGAGGCCTTCCCGCGCGCCGGCAGAAAGCCCGTCGTCAAGCCGCTCTTCGCGGTCGCCGCGCTGGTGCATCGCCACGCCGGCAGCGCCGAGATCCTCCTCGGCAAGCGCCCCGCCGACGGCCTGCTCGCCGGCCTCTGGGAGCTGCCCGGCGCCGAGCTCGCCTCGCCGCGCGCCCACCGCCGCAAAGCGCTCGCCCGCGCCCTGTGCGAGCGCGCCGATCTGCCCGCCGCGATCGGCGATCACCTCGCCACCGTCGAGCACCAGTTCACCCATCGCCACCTGCGCCTCGAGATCTTCTCGGCCACCCCGCTCGACCCGGCGCCACCCGCGCCCCGCCCCGCCGCTTTCTACCAGGCGCTCGCCTGGGTCGCGCCCGGCGCGCCCGACGGCGACGCGCCGCCGCTGTCGACCTTGACCCGCAAGGTGCTCGCCGCCGTGGAGCGCGCGTGAGCCACCCACCGCCCCGCCCGCTCAAGGACCTCGCCCTGCCGCTGGGCGCGCCGCCGTCCGCCTTGCGCGCGATCGCCGCGCAAGCGCTCGGCTGGTCCGAGGCCGAGCTCGGCGAGCTGCGCGTGCGCAAGGTCTCGCTCGACGCGCGCGATCGCGCGCCGAAGAAGATCTACGCCGTCGATGCCTGGCGCGCCGACGAGCTCGCCCCGCCCGACGCGCCGCCCGCGCTCCGCCGCGCCCCGATGCGCCCGCGCGCCGCCGGCCAGGCCCCCGTCATCGTCGGCACCGGCCCGGCGGGCCTCTGGGCCGCGCTGCGCTTCATCGAAGCGGGCCAACCGGTCATCCTCCTCGACCGCGGCCAGGCGCTCGCCGAGCGCCATGGCGCGGTGCGCTCGCTCCGCCGCGACGGCGCGCTCGACCCCGAGTCGAACCTCTGCTTCGGCGCGGGCGGCGCGGGCACCTACAGCGACGGCAAGCTCTACACCCGGCGCCGCGACCCGGAGATCCAGCGCATCCACGAGGACCTCGCCGCGCTGGGCGCGCCGCCCGAGATCCTCGTCGAGGCCCACCCCCACATCGGCACCAACCGCCTCATCAAGATGCTCGCGCGACTCGAGGACTTCATCCGCGACTCGGGCTCGGAGATCCGCTACGGCCAGAAGGTCACGGGCCTCCTCCGCACCGCCTCGGGCGCGGTCGCCGGCGTGCGCCTCGCCTCGGGCGAGGAGCTCCTCGCCCCGGCCGTCGTGCTCGCGACCGGCCACTCGGCGCGCGACGTCTACACCTGGCTCCACGCCGCCGGC
>WYBB01000162.1 GCA_011526585.1 Deltaproteobacteria bacterium | reverse complement strand
GGCCGGCGTCGGTGGTGCGCGCGCGCGACGTGGCGATGGGCCGAGGCGCCGCGTCGGCCCGATCGGGTGCGGCTCGGAGATCCGCCTGGACGCGTCCGAGGGGGCCGCGGCCTCGAGCGCGACGAGCTCGACGGTCGCGAAGCGATCGCCCGCCGCGCGCAGCGCCGCGATCGCCAGGCGCAGGTCGTCGGCCATGGCCTGCGCGTTCTGATAGCGCTCGGAGAGGTCGGCCGAGAGCGCACGCCGCACGAAGGCGCACAGTGCCTCGGGGTAGCCGCGCGCGGTCAGCGCGGCCGCCGGATCGAAGGCGTGGTCGAGCTTCTTCGCGAGGATCGCCTGCACGTCGCCCGTGCCGTAGGGGTGGCGACCGGAGAGGAGCTCGAAGGCCAGCGCGCCGACCGCGTAGAGGTCGGTCCAGGGGCCGATCGGTCCATGGGTGAGCTGCTCGGTGGCCATGTAGGCGGGTGTGCCGAGCAGCATCGAGGTCGCGGTGTGATCGCCCAAGAACTTCGCCTGGCCGAAGTCGAGCACGCGCACGAAGGTGCCGTGGCCCGACACCGCCTCGAGCATGATGTTGTCGGGCTTGACGTCGCGGTGCACGACGTCCTGGGCGTGCGCACACTCGAGCGCCGCGAGGAGCTGCACGAGGATCGACTCGACCTCGTCGAGCGAGAAGCCGCGGCGCGCGGCGGCGCGTAGATCGATCTCGGCGCGCACGGTGCGCGCGCCCTCGACGAGCTCCATGGCGAGGTAGGGCACGCCGCGGTGGAGCCCGTAGTGGAAGAGGCGCACGATGTTCGGGTGGGACAGGCGCGCCAGCGCCTTGATCTCCGCCTCGAAGCGCGAGAGCCGGAGGCCCGCGGTGCCCGCGTGCGCGCCCTCGAGCGGCAGGATCTTCACCGCCGCCGGTCGGCCGATCGGCAGCTGCAGCGCGCGATAGACGCGCCCGAAGCCGCCGTTGCCGATGAGCCTGACGAGCAGGAACCCACCGCAGCGCTGGCCGATGAGCGGGTCGTCCTCGACGTGGTCGGCGTCCTCGCTCGCGGGGTCGTGCGGCACGAAGCAGTAGCCGCGCATCGTGCACACGCGTTCGGCGCAAGCGTGCCCGATCACGCCCTGCGCGTGACAGCTCGGGCAGCGGCCGAGCTTCGATGAGTCGATCGGCGCGAGCATCGGGTGCCTTTGCGGCGTGTTAATCGCCGCACCCGATCGGTAGCACGGTGTGCGAAAGTCACCTTAATGCGGGGCGCAACGTTTGGTAACCACGATCGCGATCCGCGCCGATCCGTCGGCCGGAATTCGCGATCGGATGCCGCGTCACGCGCCGGCGGGTCGGGGCTCTGCCCCGTCGCGGCGCAGGTGGCGGGCGAGGCGCTCCTCGGGGTGCTCCTGCCGGCGCTGCCACCAACGCTTGAGGCCGGTCCAGGGCCGGGCGATCATGCCGGCGAGCTCGGCCTGGTCGGCGGCGGTGCTGGCGTGCACGTGCGGGGCGCGGAAGAGCGCGCTCGTGGCGAAGGGCACGCGCTCGAGGATCCTGCGCGCCCTGGCCTCGTCGAGGCCGTAGGCGGCGAGCACCTCGTCGCGCTCCTTCTTGGCGGCCTGCTTCGCCTTGAAGAGCATCATCTGCACGCGGCTCTGCACGTTGACGGCGCCGTCGCCGGTCGTCTCGATCGGCAGGAAGATCGCCTCGGGGTAGAGCTCGGTCACGGCGCTCTGCACGCCGTCGGACACGCCCGAGCTCGGCATGCAGCCGAAGGGCTTCACCGAGAGCGTCATGTTCACCTTGGCGTGCAGGACGTTCAGGATGTTCTTGGCGACCTCCATGTGCGCTTCGCCGCCGCGCACGTCGAGGTCGTAGAAGGTCTTGGCGATGCGCGCGACCTCGTCCATGTCGGGCAGGGTGTAGCCGGCGAGTCCGGTGACGTTCGCCATCGCCTGGAAGAGCAGGCGCATGACCTTGTCGCCCGCCCAGAGCATGCGCAGCTTCTTGTTCGGATCCTTGCCGGCGAGGCCCTTGCGCGTCTGGTCGTCGGCGGGCAGCGTCATGCGGTGGCGGGTGTCGCGCGCGCCCTCCCAGACCATGAAGAGGATCCACGCCGTGACGACCTGGATGTCGACCTCGGCGCCCTCCTGCTCGAGGAAGCGCTGCATCCGGTAGTTGCCGTCGCCCTCGGTGGTCATCGCCCAGAACTCACCGATGATGCCGACCTTGGGCTTGGGGCGCAGGCGGTCGACCTTCACGCGCGAGAGGATCCGGCGCGCGCGCACGAGCGCCAGCGGCAGCGAGCCGCGCGTGCGGAACGTGTGCGCGATGAGGTCCTTGGCCTCGGTGAGCGCGCGATCGGTCGCGCCCGCCTCGGTCTCGAAGGGGCGGATGCGATAGCCGAGCGCGTTGATGACGTCGCCGACGACCAGGGCCTGCGCGATCTGCCAGAAGAACTTCGGGTCGAAGACGAGCCCCTTCTTCTCGTCGCCGGTGGCCTGCTTGATGCCGCCGGCCATCTGGAAGAGCAGCACGCGGAAGCCCTCGAAGCCGGCGTCGCGCAGCGCCTTGCGGTACTCGGTGACGTACATGCCGAAGCGGCAGGGGCCGCAGGCGCCGGCGGTGAGGAAGACGTAGTCCGAGATGATGCGCTCGGTCGGGATCCCCTCGCGGTCGCGCAGGTGCACGAGGTGCTTGACCAGGTTGCCGACGGTGAACCAGGTCGGGTTGCACTGGCCGCGGTTGCCGTACTCCTTGCCGAAGCGCAGCGCCTCCTCGTCCGGGCAGTCGAGCGGCTTGACGGTGTAGTCGATGCCGGCGAGCGCCGCCGAGACGAGGAAGTCGTGGGCGAGGGTGAGGCCGGAGACGAGCAGCGTGGTGGTGCGCTTGTCGGCCTGGCTCGGGTCCTGGAAGGTCTTCTCGACGTACTGGCCGCGCGCGGCGAGGCCGAGGCGGGCGCGCTCTTCGGCCTCGAAGCGGGCGAGCTCGGCGTCGAGGTCGAGGTCGGGGGCGGCGCGCTGGGAGATCCCGAGCTGGCTGAGCGGGACGACGGTCATGGGCTCATCTCCGTGAAGGTCGTGAGGATGTTGGGGGCGCGGGCGATCTTGAGGGCGCCGAGCTGCACGAGGTTGGGTGGCGGGGCTTTCTGCTGGCGCTCGGCGAGCCTGGACTCGTAGGCGCGCATGCGCTCGCGCGCGGCGGCGAGCTCGGCGGCGAGCGCCGGGTCGAGGCGTGGGCCGTGGGAGCGGGCCTTGAGCTCGAGCAGCTGCACGCGCTTTTCGTCGAGGCGGAAGGCGAGCTCGTCCCGCTTGTGGGCGAGGTCGGCGAGGCGCTCGGCGTGGCGCTGCAGGGTGTAGGCGTAGGTCTTGACGCGGATCTTGATCGAGCCCGAGGGCTTGTTGGCGTCGATGTCGTGCAGCGCCGAGTAGGGCACGCCGGCGGTCGAGACGATCTTGTCGATGATGCCGTAGGTCGGGGCATCGTGGCCGCACTTGAAGCTCGAGAGATCGAGGAGCGCGACGTTGGGGTGGCGGGCGGCGAAGCGCGCGGCCCACACCTTCATCGCCGAGTTGGCGGAGTAGTTCTCGGGCCACACGTCGCCGATGGCGAGCACGTCGTCGATGGTGCCGCGCGCGAGGTCGTCGGCGAAGTAGCGCGCGAGCCAGAGCGGGTCCTTGGGGAGCGAGCGGACCGAGAGGATCGGGTAGCCGAGGATCTGGAACTCGTCCATGATCCCGTGGTTGAGGCCGGGGTCGAGGTGGTAGGGGCGGCCGATCATGAGGAGCGCGATGGTGTCGTCGCGCTCGGCGGCCTCGAGGATCGCCTTGCCCTTGTCCTCCATGATGCGGTCGAGCTCGGCCATGGCGGAGAACGCCTGGGCGACGGCGAAGTCGCTCTCGTCGCGGGTGACGTCGAGGCGTGGGCCGAAGCATTCGAAGAGCTGGCGCTCGAGCAGGTGGCGCTCGTGGAAGGTGACGGCCGGGTCGAGGTAGGTGACGCCGTGGCGGGCGAAGAAGTCGATCTCCTTGGTGAAGGCGGCCTTCATCACGTTGGGCGTGCCGGCGACGATCGGGCAGGCGGCGCTGTCCATCGTCTGGCGCAGCGGGCTCGTCAGGTGCGTGATGCAGGGGAAGAAGATGTAGTCGAGCGGGCGGTGGCCCTTGTGATCCTGGCCGTGGAAGAGCAGGTGGTGGATGTGGGCCTGGGCGACCTTGGCCGGGAAGCACGGGTCGACCGAGCCGTACTTGCCGCCCTCGAGCCAGAGCTCTTCGCTGGTCTCGTCGGAGAAGACGACGTTTTCGCGCGCGATGCCCAGCGTCTGCAGGTAGGTGCGGAAGAACGGGGCGGTGCTCCAGATGTTGAGCGCGCGCGGGATCCCGATGCGGATCGAGGCGCGGCGCTCCGCCGCTGCGCGTGAGCTGCGCTGAAACGGGCGCTTGACCTTCTTGCGCGTGACCTTCGGGCCGAGGATCTTCGCGAGCGGGCCGCTCTCGACGGTGACGTCCACGGCGTCGACGAGGGTCGAGGCGTCGGGCAGCGGGGCGCCCTGGAAGAAGTCGGAGAAGAGGAGCTTGGACTCGTACTCGACGAGGTTCGGGTAGGCCTTCTTGAGCTTGTTGCGGTCCTTTTGGAGGCGCTTGAGCGCGTCGAGGCTCTCGACCGTGCCCTTCTCGCACGAGAACCCCGAGATGTAGCGCGAGGTCTTGCCGTCGGGGGTGGCGGTGTCGATGAAGGTGCGGCTGCAGTTGTTGGGGCAGAAGGTGCAGCGCGTCTCCTCGTCGTTCTTGGTCGTGTACGAGAGCGCGATCGCCTGGTCGATG
>WYBB01000161.1 GCA_011526585.1 Deltaproteobacteria bacterium | reverse complement strand
GCCGACGGTCGCCGACCCGCGTGCCGGCAAGGTCATTCGTAGGCGGCGGTGATGGCGACGAGCAGGCCCTGCTCGGTGCGGGTGTAGCCCGACGCGAAGGCGACGCCGGTCTGCGGGTCGACGCCGAGGGCGGTGTACTCGTCGACGAGCGGGGGTAGTCGACCTGGCTCGGGCTCGGCGTCGAGCGTGTCGAGGAGGACCGCGCCGCAAGGCGCCGAGGGGACGCGCCGCCGGCTCAGGGGAGGTCGACATCGAAGGCGTCGACGACCTCGCCACCGGGCGCGATCAGCTCGATGACGTCGCCGCTCGGATCGATGAAGAAGCCGTCGCCGGCCGCGCCGAAGACGAAGTCGAATGCGTCGGCGGAGGCGGGGCCGCCGGGCGCGATCTGCTCGGGTTGCGGGCTCGGGCTCGAGGCGCGGAGCCCGTGTGCGGTCGCTCGAGCGCCGAGGATGGCGCGGCGCGTGATCGGCGCCTCGCAGCCGCAGCCTTCGCCGCGCAGGGCGTAGCCCGCGAGCTCGAAGGTCGCGTCGGAGTCGTTGTCGACCGCGACCCACTGCCCGACGCCGGCCGGGTCGTCGTTGACGCCGACGGCGGCGATGCGCAGGGTGCCGATCGGGCAGGGCGAGAGCGGCACGTTGAGGCAGCCCTCCTCGGCGTCGCAGACGTCGACGGTGCACGGGTCGGCGTCGTCGCAGGTGGTGGCGCCGGCGACGCAGACCCCGGCGACGCAGCCTTCGAGCACGGTGCAGGCGAGGCCGTCGTCGCAGGCGCCCGAGCGCGGGGTGAAGCGGCAGCCGGCGGCGGGCTCGCACGAGTCGCTCGTGCAGGGGTTGGCGTCGTCGCAGGCAAGCGGCAGGTGTTGGCAGCCGGTCAGCGGGTCGCAGCTGTCGGTGGTGCAGGCGTCGCCGTCGTCGCAGCTCACGGCGGTGCCGCGGCACTGGCCGAACTCGCAGACGTCGGCGGTGGTGCACAGGCTCTTGTCGTCGCAGGTCCCGCTGACCCAGCTGTGCTCGCAGCCCCAGCTCGCGTCGCACGAGTCCTCGGTGCACGGGTTGTCGTCGTCGCACTCGGCGGCCTCGACGGGCTTGCAGACCCCGAGCCCGTCGCACTTCTCGCCCAGGGTGCAGCGGTCGTCGTCCGAGCAGCTCTTGCCCTCCTGGTAGGTCGTGTCGAGCAGGCAGCCGAGCTCGCGGTCGCAGCGGAAGGCCGCGCACTCGGTGTCCCAGGGGCACTTCAGCGCCGCGCCCGCGCGACAGAGGCCGCCCTGACACGTGTCGGCGGTCGTGCAGGCGTCGCCGTCGTCGCAGGTCTCTCCGTCGAGCATGGTGAGCTCGCAGGTGAGGCCGTCGGCGCCGCAGGCGACCGCGACGCACGGGTCGTCCTCGGCGCAGCCGTCGCCGAGGCCGGAGACGCAGACGCCGCCCGCGCAGAAGTCGCCGGCGGTGCAGGCGGAGGCGTCCTCGCAGCCGAGCGTGTCGTCGGGCACGTTGCTGCAAGCGCCCGACGGAGCGCACGCGTCGCGCGTGCAGGGGTTGCCGTCGTCGCAGGTCTCGCCGCCGGGGCGGCAGATCCCCGAGGTGCAGCGGTCGCCCGCGGTGCACGGATCGCCGTCGTCGCAGAAGGCGAGGTTGGACAGGTGCACGCAACCGACCTCGGCGCGGCAGGTGTCGTCGGTGCAGACGTTGTCGTCGTCGCAGACGAGCGGCGCGGTCGGCAGGCACTGGCCCTCGACGCAGCGGTCGCCGAGCGTGCACAGGTCGCCGTCGTCGCAGGCGGCGCCTTCGGTGAGGCCGTCGCAGGGGCCGGGGGGCGCGAGCTCGGCGTCGCCCGGCTCCGCGGTGTCGTCGATGTCGGCGCTGTCGGCGGGCGCCGTGTCCGCGCCGTCGTCGGTCTCGCCCGGCGCGTCGCCGTGGGCGTCGTCGTTGTCGGCGTCGTCGTCCTGGCCGTCGTGGGCGTCGTCCGCGTCGGGCGGCGCGACCTCGGCGTCGTCGGTCTGGTCGGGCTCGGCGTCGCCGGTCGTCGACGGGGCGACGCCTTCGAGCTCGCTGCCGCAGGCGGCGATCGCCAGGACGAGCCCGGCGAGCAGTGCGGGTCCCGCTCGATATGACCGATTCACGCGAAACACCGGCGCATCGTATGTCGGGACGCGCGCGGTCTCAACCTCGGCAGGCTTTGTGCTTGATTACCGGCGCAAGGTCGCTATGGTCCCGCGCCGATTCGAACCAGCCGATTCGATCCAATCCGGGCGAGCATCGATGGGCAAATCCGACTACTACGATGTCCTCGGGGTCGCACGCGACGCCGATCAGAGCGCGATCAAGAACGCGTTCCGCAAGCTCGCGATGAAGTATCATCCCGACAAGAACCCCAACGATCCGGCGGCCGAGAACAAGTTCAAGGAGATCAACGAGGCCTACAGCGTGCTCTCCGACGAGGACAAGCGCGCTCAATATGATCGTTTCGGGCACGCCGCGTTCGACGGCGCGGGCGCGCCGGGGGGCTTCCACGGCGGCAGCTTCGAGGACATCTTCTCGCGCTTCGGCGACATCGGCGACATGCTCGGCGAGCTCTTCGGGCGGCAGGGCGGCGGCTCGCGCGGACCGCGGCGCGGCTCCGACCTGCAGGTCGCCGTGCGCATCAGCTTCGAGGAAGCGGTCAGCGGCAAGAAGACCGACGTCACCTATGACCGCCACGACGTCTGCGGCACCTGCACCGGCAGCGGCGCCAAGCCGGGCACCAAGCCGCAGAAGTGCAAGACCTGCGGCGGGCAAGGGCGCATCGCGCGCCAGCAGGGCTTCTTCATGGTCCAGACGACCTGCCCCGTGTGTCAGGGCACGGGCGAGACGGTCAAGGACAAGTGCGGGGACTGCGCGGGCCATGGCGTCAAGCGCGTGCAGCGCACGCTCTCGGTGAAGATCCCGGCCGGCATCGACGACGGCATGCGCATGCGCGTGCCGAGCGAGGGTGAGACCGGCGGACCCGGCGGGCAGCGTGGGGATCTGCACATCCTGGTGCAGGTCGATGCGCACCCGTTCTTCAAGCGCGACGGCGCGCACGTGCACCTGCAGCGCGACCTGAGCTTCGCGCAGGCGGCGCTCGGCGACGAGCTGACCGTGCCGACCGTCACCGGCGAGGAGCGTGTGCACGTGCCGCCGGGCACCCAGCACGGCACGGTGCTGCGCCTGCGCAACCGCGGCATGCCGCGTCTGGACGGGGCGGGCCACGGCGATCAGTTCGTCACGCTCAACCTGGTGGTGCCGACGACGCTGACGCGCGAGCAGCTCGAGCTGGTGCAGAAGCTCAAGGCGAGCGGTCTCTGAGTCCCAACTCTGATAGGGTGGACCGAGCCCGATGACGTCCAGCCCTCCCGATCCCGACCAGGCGCAGCGCGACGAGGTGCTGACGCTCGACGCCGAGAGCGACCGCGCCAGGAAGGCGCGCGAGCCGACCGCACCCGCGCCCGGTGAGGCGTCCGACGTGTCGCGCGTGCGACGGCCGGCGGTGCGCTTCGGGCGCTACCAGTTGATCCGGCGGGTCTCGGTCGGCGGCAGCGCGGAGATCTTCAAGGCCAAGGCCTTCGGTCCGATGGGCTTCGAGAAGATCGTCGCGATCAAGCGCCTCTTGCCCCACGCCGAGGAGGACCCGGAGCTGCTGGCGCACTTCATCGCCGAGAGCAAGCTGGTCGCGCTGCTCGACCACCCGCTGATCGCGCGCATCTACGAGGTCGGCCAGGTCGGTGGCTCGTCCCAGCATGCGGCGGGCGAGAGCGCCGGGGCGTCCTTCGGCACGAACTACCTGGCGATGGAGTACGTATACGGGGTCGACCTGCAGGAGCTCATGCGCGTGCTCGGTGAGCGGGGCGAGCCCGCGTCGGCCGAGCTGGTCTCGGCGATCGGGATCCAGGCGGCGCACGCGCTGGACTACGCGCACCACGTCGTCGTCGACGGCAAGCCGCTGGAGATCGTGCACCGCGACGTCTCGCCGCAGAACCTGATGATGAGCGCGACCGGCGAGGTGAAGCTCATCGACTTCGGGATCGCGAAGTACGCCGGCAGCGAGGGGCGCACCAAGACCGGCGTGGTCAAGGGCAAGCACGCCTACATGAGCCCGGAGCAGGTGCGGCGAAAGCCGCTCTCGGGTCGGAGCGATCTCTTCTCGCTCGGGGTGATCCTGTGGGAGCTCGCGTGTGGGCAGCGCCTGTTCAAGCGTGAGAGCGTGCTCGAGACGCTCGAGCGCGTCGAGGCCGCGGAGGTCGAGCCGCCGGCCGAGGTGGCGCCGGTGCCGCGGGCGCTCTCGGACTGGATCATGCGCTGCCTCGAGCGCGATCCCGAGCGGCGGCCGGAGCGCGCGGGGGTGGTGGCGGCCGGGCTCGAGGAGGTCCTGCGCGCGCTCGATCCCGACGGGTGGGACGTGCGCGAGGCCAACCCGGGGATCGCGCAGGCGATGACGATCGTCGCGCAGGCGTACGCGACGCTGTTCGGGTCGTCGGGCATGCGCGAGGACGATCTGACGATCGACGAATATCAGCAGGCGCTGCGCGCGGTGGAGCTCGGCGAGGACGCCCAGCTGATGCAGAGAAATCCAAGTGATATCACTATCGTACCGGATACGAGCGATCTCGCGGAGTACGTCGCGCGGCTGCGTGAGCGCATGCCGGCGGTGACCGTCGGCGAGGCCGGCGAGGAGTGAGCGCATCGGTCGGGTCGAGGCGGGAAGGTGCACGGTGGCGGTGGAGACGTGGGGTGACGATGGGGTCCTTGGCATGAGCGAAGGGGCGGTGGGACAGACCGAGGATGCGGGCGTGCGCACGCCGGGGCTTCCGCGCGCGACGCGTGTCGTGCTCGACAACGGGCTGGTGGTCGTGGTGACGCCGCAACCGCACTTGTCGCTGGCCTCGCTCGTGCTCTTCGTGCGCGTCGGCTCGCGTTACGAGGACCCGGCGGACAACGGGCTCTCGCACCTGCTCGAGCACGTGCTCTTCCGGGGGTGCGCGCGCTATCCCGACACGCACAGCCTCAACGTCGCGATCGAGAGCGTCGGCACGGCGCTCGACGCGGCGACCGGGCCCGACTTCACCACCTTCGAGGCGGTGTGCCTGCCCGAGCGCCTGGAGGCGATGATGGGGATCGTCGGCGCGATGATGGCGAGCCCGACCTTCGCCGGGGTCGAGGTCGAGCAGCGCATCATCGCCGAAGAGCTGCAGGACGAGATCGACGCGCGCGGGCGCGACATCGATCCCGACAACCTGTCGAAGATGAAGCTCTTCCCAGGGTCGTCGATGGGGCTCAAGGTCGGCGGCACGCTCGCCGGGGTGAAGCGTTTCAAGGAGAGCGACTGCCGGCGCTGGCATGAGCGGCACTACGGCGCGCGCAACATGGTGCTCTCGATCGCCGGCCCCGTGGTGGCCGAGCGGGTGGTGGCCGCCGCGCGCGCGGCCTTCGGCGAGCTCGCGCCCGGTGAGGCGACGATGCCCCAGCCGGCGAAGGTGCGCGAGGATCTGCCGGCGTTCGAGCACACGCGACACTCGGGCCCGCAGGTCGATCTGCAGCTCTCGTGGGTGCTGCCGGCGGAGGCGGACCCCGACTGGCCGGCGCTCCTGCTCGCGCAGCGCCTGCTCGACGACGGGACCTGCGCGCGCCTGCGACACCGGGTGGTCGACCAGCTCGGGCTGGCCTACCACGCGGGCGCCGACCTGGAGGTCTACGCGGGGCACTCGGTCTTCACCGTCGCGACGCAGACGAGACCGGCGCAGGCGGTGCAGGTGCTCGACGCGATCTGCGAGGTGCTCGACGAGCTCGTGCGTGAGCCGGCGGCGGAGGCGGAGCTCGCGCGCATGCGTGGGCGCATCGAGCTCGAGGCGGCGAGCCTGGCCGACTCGACCGGACAGGCGGCCTACTGGCACGGGCTCGCCGAGCTCCTGCCCCAAGGCAGCGGTGGGATCGCGGGGCGATGGCGGCGTACGCTGGCGGTTACACCCGAGGCGCTGATGCACGCGGTGCGCGCGCACCTCGACCGGAAGAAGGCCCAGCTCACCGTGGTTGGCGACCTCGAGCCGGTGTGGCGCGCGGCGTTGCGGCATCGGCTGCGGCGTGGCGGCGCGTGAGAGGATCGCGCGCGGGGGGCGCGGAGCGTGCCGCGAGGGGTGCCCTTGTGGGTCCGTAAACAGATCCAATATAGTCCGTGAGCGTACATCCAGGTACAATCTCGCCCGGGATGGGGGACCAGACCCGGAAGGACATTTCGACGATGACAGCAGCACAACGAGTGGATGGCGGCGGCTCGAACGACCTGTGGCATTATGCGGTCGGCAGTGAGCGCAAGGGGCCGGTGCCACGCACGACGATCGCGAAGCTCCTGGCCTCGGGCGAGATCAGCGCCGAGACGTACGTCTGGCAGCCGGGCATGGACAATTGGGTGCACCTCGGTGACGCGCCGACGCTCAAGCCGCTGGTCGCCGGGCTCGAGGGAGACGGCAGCCCGGAGGACTTCGTCGAGGAGGACACCGCCTTCACCTCGCCCGCGGACATGAAGGCCGTGCACAGCGCGCTCGACAGCGTGGACGAGGAGGAGGAGCTCTCGGGCGACACCATCGTCGAGGCGATCCCGGTCCAAGCCGCAGGCGCGGCGGCCGGTCCGACCGGCACGCAGCGCACGCCGAAGAAGGACAAGGTCGCGGTGCCGGCGCCGGCCAGGGCCGCCGATCCAGCTGCGCCTTTCGCGGGGCGGGCCGCCGATCCAGCTGCGCCTTTCGCGGGGCGGGCCGCCGAACCAGCTGCGCCTTTCGCGGGGCGGGCCGCCGAACCAGCTGCGCCTGCTCCGGCGGCGAGGGCCGAGCCGGCGGCGAGCGAGGCGAAGAAGCCGACGCCGACCGCAGTGATGGCGGCGGCTCAGGCGGTGGCGGCGCCGGTCGTGGCCAGCGCGGCGGCGAAGGACTCGGGGCTCCTCGGGGGCGTGGCGAGCTCGACCACGGGCGCCTCGGCGGCGTCCGGGTCGGACATCTTCGCGGTCGGAGGCAGCGCGAGCGGGAGCGAGGAGGACATCTTCGCGGGCACGCCGGCGGCCGAGGGCGAGGACATCGCGGGCGTGCACGGGCGGCGGCAGTCGTCGGTGCTCTTCAGCCTCGACGAGCTCGGGCGTGAAGAGGGCAAGAAGGGCGGGCGCGCCGGCAGCGAGCAGTTCGTGACCGACACGTCGGGCCTCATCGACATCAAGGCGATCGCGACCAACGAGAAGCGAAGCGGCGGTGACGATCCGTTCGGGGCGTCCACGCCGAACCTGGTGCTCGCGCCGCGCACGGGCCCGGCCGCGATGACGATCCCCATCGTCGAGCGCAAGCGTGGGATGGGTCCGTGGATCCTCGCGGCGGCGGCGCTGCTCCTGGTGGGCGGCGTGGCGATCGCGCTGATCCTGTCGTCGGGCAAGGACCCCGATCCGACCTCGCCCCCGCCGCCGGTCATCGCGTCGAGCGAGCGGACCCCGGGCACGACCGAAGGCAAGCCGGCGGCCGAGGCGGCCGACAAGAAGGACGAGGCGACCGACAAGGGTCAAGAGGTCGCCAAGGTCGATGGCGCGGCGCCGGCGGAGCCCGGCGCGGGCGCAACCGAGCCGGTCAAGGACGAGGCGAAGGTCGAAGGCGAGGCCAAGGCCGAAGGCGAGGCCAAGGCCGAAGGTGAGGCCAAGGCCGAAGGTGAGGCGAAGGCCGAAGGCGAGGCCAAGCCCGAGACCGAGGCCAAGGTCGAGGCGCCCAAGCCCGCGGCGGTCGCCAAGGTCGAGGACAAGCCCAAGGCCGACACGAAGAAGCCCGAGCGAACGAAGGTCGAGGCGAAGAAGCCCGAGGAGCGCGAGCGCGACAAGCCCAAGGAGGTGGTCGTGGCGCCCGCGCCCGCGCCGGCGACGAACCCCGGCAACACCGCCAAGGTCAACGACCTCCTGGCCAAGCTCAACAGCGGCGACAAGACCGAGACCAAGGACACCGGCAGCAAGGACTCGTCCCTGCCCGACAAGCTCTCGGCGGCGGCGGTGCGCAACACGATCAAGGGGCGCTTCGGGCGCTGCGGCGGCATGATCTCGAACGCGACCGGGTCGGTCACCGTGCAGACCCAGTTCGTGATCTCGTCGTCCGGCGTCGTGCAGTCGGCGCGCGTCTCCGACGGCGGCGGCACCTCGCCCGACGTTCAGCGCTGCGTCGTGAGCGTCATCAAGGAGACGACCTTCGGCAAGTTCAAGGAGCCGACGATGCAGGTGAACCTGCCGGTCCGCCTCCTCTGATCGGGCCGTCGGCGAACGGGTTCATGCGTCCGCGCCTCATGGCGACGTGCGGGGGACCACCGAGATCATGACCGCACCCGCCGAGGTCGGATCCTCGACGATGGCGATGGCCATCCAGGGCGTGTCCTGAGCCATCGCGGCGGCGATGGTGCAGGACTTCGTCGCGCCCTCGTCGTTGCGCATCACCATGACCCCTTTGATGCCGCCGTACTTCTTGTCGTAGAAGTCGCACACGTTTGCGAAGCCCAGGCGCGAGCGCATCGCCGTCGCCTGCTCGGACTTCATGATCAGCGACGCGTCATCGGGGAACTCGACGCCGAACGCCGGCGGCGGGGGCCCCTTGGGCTTGTCCGGCCGGGGCGCGAGCGCGTTGCGCGCCAGCATCATGTAGTAGCGATCACCAAAGGGCGAGAAGGTCACGTAGCTGAACGGGCTCTCCTGCTCGGCGATCGCGATCCCGTTGGGCACGTCGCTCACCGTGTACTTGCCGTGCAGCTTCGCCTTGAAGAACGCGATCGCGTCCTTGGGCGTGATCTCGGTCTCGAAGACCTCGGCCTGCGTCGTGCTCGCCGTGAGCCTGGCGTCCTTGGGGACCGGGAAGCCGTCGATCGCCTCACCGGCCTCGAGCGTCGTCGTCGGCGCCGCGGCGGGCTCCGCGCTCGGGGTTGCGTCCGGCTCCTCATCGGGGTCGACCTTGGCGAGCTGCGTCTCGGCCTGTTCCCGCGCCGCGTCCGCTTCGCCCGCCGGCTCACGCTCGGGCGCTTCGACCACGGGCTCTGAAGGCTCGCCGGCGCCGCCGCCGAGCAGCGCCTGGCCTCCGCCGCCACCGACGCTCGGCCCGATCGCCAGCACGACGCCGACGATCCCGCCGACCACCAGGAACGCGACCAGCGCCCAGACCCACGGCGAGACGCCGCGCGATCCGGGCCGCGATCCAGGCGGGTGGTACGTGTCTCGTCCCGGCGGCTGCGTGCCCTGGGTCGGGCGCGGCACCGCCACGCCCTCGGCGCGACCGCCCGCCCCGCGAAAGGCGGAGCTGGATCGGGCGTCCGCTCCGGCGAGGGCGCCGACCTGGCCGCTCGGGAAGCCGCGCACCGCCTCGGAGAAGTCGCGCAGCGCCACGCGCACGTCGCGCTGCAGCTCGGCGACGCTCTGGTAGCGATCGGTCGGATCCTTCTCGAGGCACTTCAGGAGGAGCGCCTCGATGCGCGGCTGGATCTCCAGCCCCTCGGCCGACGGCGCCGAGACAGGCTCGTTCACGTGCTTGAGCAGGTAGTCGATCGTCGTCGTCGCCGCGAACGGGTGCCGGCCGACCAACATCTCGTAGAGGATGAGGCCGAGCGCGTAGATGTCCGAGCGCGCGTCGACGAGCTCGCCCTTGACCTGCTCGGGCGACATGTAGCGCGGCGTGCCGAAGACGCTGCCCGCCTGCGTCAGCGTCGGGTTCTTGCCGCCGCCGTCGTGCAGCTTGGCGATCCCGAAGTCGAGGACCTTCACGTAGTCGGGGTTGCCGTGTCGGTCGGCGAGCATGATGTTCTCGGGCTTGAGGTCGCGGTGCACGATGCCCGCGCCGTGCGCCTCGATCAGCGCCGCGCAGCACTGGTCGAGGATGCGCAGTGCGCGCGGCTGCGCCATCGGCCCCTCGGCGAGATCGACGGAGAGGTCGCGCCCCTCGATGTACTCCATCGCCAGGTACATCTGCCCGCCGTCGGCCTGGCCGAAGACGAAGACCTGCACGATGTTGGGGTGGTTGAGCTGCGCGACGGCCTTGGCCTCGCGCCGGAAGCGCTCGATCGCGACCGGGTTGTTGGCGGTCATGTCGGCGTGCAGGACCTTGACGACGACCTTGCGGTCCATCTCGATCTGCTCGGCGAGGAAGACCGCGCCCATGCCCCCTTCGCCGAGCTTCTTCAGCACGCGGAACTGACTGGCGATCACCTGCCCGACAAGCGCGTCATCGTCTCGCGTCTCCGCCATGCTCACCTCTGCTCGCCGTGTCTGCACGCGAGCATAGCACGTTCACTCGTCGAGCACCGTGCGCACGCCCGCGCCCCACCACGCCTTGCCGGTGGCCTTGCGCGCGATGATCGCGCCGGTGGCGAGGTCGATCACCAGGACCTCGCCGCGCTCGTCGAACGCGTAGACGCGCCCCGACCAGCCGGCCAGCCCCCACACGTCGGTGTAGCCGGACAGCGCCGTGACGATCGAGGTCACGCGCCCGCTGAGCGGGTCGACCTCGACCAGATGGTCCGTCTCGAACGCGCCGCGGTCGACGGTCGCGTAGGTGCCGACCCCGGCGATCGAGAAGGCGTCGCCGCTCGAGCCCCAGCTCGTGCCGTACTGCCCGATGAGCGTCGTCTGCAGACGCGCCACGCCGCCCTGGTGCACGAGGTCGAGTCGCCACCAGCCGCCCTCGAGGTCGACGCCGATCAGCGCGTCCGCCTCCGCGCCGAGGACCTCGCGCGGCACCAGGGTGAGCCCATTGAAGTCCTGGGGAAGCGCGGCGATCCGCCAGCACTCGGCGGTCTTCGGCTCGATGACGAAGACGTCGGCGAAGCCGATCCCCCACATGACCCCGTAGCGATCGACGGCGATGTCGGTCATGCGCGGGTCGCTCGCGTCGGAGGGGAAGTCGAAGGCGCCGACGAGCTCGACCTGCAGCTCGCCCTTGACCCCGAACATGTAGAGCTCGCTCGCGGTGTGCGCGTACACGGTGTTGGTCAAGACCACCCCGGGGCGGGCCGGGTCGTCGGGGAACGGGTCGGCCACGTTGGGCACGCCGTCGGCGTCGCGGTCGTCGTCTTCGCCGTCGCAGACGTCGCCGAGCCCGTCGCCGTCGCGATCGGCCTGGTCGGGGTTGAAGAGCCCGGGGCAGTTGTCGTGCGTGTCCGCGACCTCGTCGAAGTCGAGATCCTCATCAGGATCAATGGCTTCGGTGCCGCCGTCGGCGCCCGCATCCCCACCGGGCACGAGCGCGTCCGCGCCGGCGTCCGAACCGTCCGGCCCTGCGCTCCCGTTGCTTTCTGGCGTGCCACACGCCTGGGCGACCGCTGCCGCCGCAATCAAGTGGATGACGTGTCGCATGATAACCATTTCCAATCGGCCGCGAAAGACAAAGTTGCAGAGAGGCCGGCCCGGTTGCCTGGCAACGCGCCCAACCTGTTGTAATAAAATGGAAATCTACCGGTCGTTCGCGCCGTCGTTGAGCTCGTCGTCCGGGATGGGCTGGAAGTCACAATTCTCCACACGTCCGAGCGCACGGCGCCAGCTCTCGGGCAGGAGGGTCTTCTTGCCCTCGACGTAGTCGTAGGCGACCACGACGGTGAAGCCGGCCGCGGCGACGCGGTGCAGCGCCACCGAGACGAGCCGGTGCTCCATCTTGAAGGAGTGCTGGCCGACGCTGACGACGCGCGAGCCGACCTGCACCTCGTCGGGGTAGGTCAGCGGCGCTTTGAAGCGGGCCGAGATGTGCGCGACGATCGGCCCGACGCCGGAGGTGCCCGAGAGATCGGTCACGCCGGTGCGCTCGAAGTAGGCGATGCGCGCGTCTTCGAAATACCTGAAGAATCGCGTGTTGTTGACGTGCTGGAAGGCGTCCATGTCGCCCCACGCGACCGGCACCGTCACGACCACCGGGAAACCCTGCAACAGCTCGTCGAGCGCCATCGGTTGCTCCTTCGCGGCGGATGCTCCCCCGGCCGCGCCGCGAGGTCAATCGTTGAATCACCGCCGCTCCGACGACCCGGTTGACCCGGGCTCCCGCTGAGGGGAGTCTTGCCGCATGCCGACCGTGCGCCTGCCCGCGCCCTTCGTCTCGTATGCGTGCCAGCGCACGCTGGTGTGCTGCCAGCATCCGCTGCGCGCGCCCTGCGATCATGAAGACGAGGCCCGCATCGCCCCGATCCTCGCTTCGAGCGCGGCCGGGCGCGCGCACCTGGCGATCTTCACGAGCGGCTTCGAGTCGAGCGGCGAGACGCGTGTGTTCAAGCACGTCGGCGATCGCTGCGTGCACCTCGTCGCGCCCACGCCCGACGAACCGGCGGTCGAGCCGGGTTGCTCGCTGCACTTCATCGGCGGGGTCGACGCGCTCGCGCCGGCGTGTCGCAACTACCCGCGCTGGGTGACGCGCCTGCCCGACCCGCCGCCCGGCGACGCGGCCAGGTCGGCGGACGGGGCCCTCGTCGAGGCGCTCTTCCTGCCGGCGTGCCCGACCGTGGCGCGCCTGCTCGTGCAGGATCCGCGCCCGTTCACGTTCGTCGAGCTGCCGCTCGAGGACTGGCCCTATCCGCCGACGCGCGAGACCAGCGCCGCCGAGCTCGAAGCCGTCGCCGAGCTGCGCGCCGGCTGGTGGCGCGTCCTGCGCGAGCGCCGTGACGACACCGAGCACCTCATCGCGGTGCTCTCCGCGCTGCACGACGATCCGCTCGACCCGCCGCCGCGCATAAGCGTCGGCGGTGCGCCGTCGGCCGCGCTCCTCGCGGGCCAGCGCAGCGTCGACATCGGTTTCGTGCACGACGCGCTCGAGCGCATCCCTGCGCGCGGTGCGCACTATGCCTCCGTGCACTGGGACCTGTGGCGCGATCTGACGTGCGAGATCACGCCGCGTCAGTTGCACGATGCGCTCGACATCGCGCCGGGGCTCGTGACCGCGTTCGTCGATCATCTGATCCCGTACGCCGGGGTGCACGACCAGCGCCCCGTGGATCGCTGGCTGCGTGTGGCCGTGCGCCGCGCGCTGGCGGTGGCGCGCATGGTCGACTCGCTCATGGCACGCACGCCGTTTCCCATCGACGTGCTCTTCGCCGACGCGATCTCCGGGGCGATGCACATCGACGCCAGGGACACCCGGGTCGTGTCGCAGCCCCCTTGACAAGGGCGCGCCAAGGAAGGCAGGAAGCCGCAGCCGGCGAAGAGACAGTTGCACTCGGACGCTTGCGCGATTCGTTCCCGCGCCTCAAGATTGCGGCGCAACTTCAGAGAGAAGGCCATGCTGCTCACCGACAACGCCTGGGAACTCCTCGAGATCCTCAACTTCGGTCGCAATGACGACGACGACGACGAAGACGAGGAGGAAGAGGACGAGGACGAAGAGGACGAGGACGAGGACGAGGACGAAGAGGACGACCTCGACGACGAGGACGACGACGACTGGGACGACGAGGACGAAGACGAGGAAGAGGACGACGACGACGACTTCGAGGACGAGGACGATCTCGATGACGACCTCGACGACGACTTCGACGACGACGACCTCGACGACGACGAGGACCTCGACGAAGAAGAGTACGAGGACGATCCCGGCGAGGACGAGTAGTCCGATTCCATCTTCGTGGCGGCCCTCGCGGCCGCCTGTCCTGATCCCTCAGGGGGGCCTCAGGGCGCCCCGCAAGCGATCCACTGCCCGAGCATCCTGCGCTCCTCCACGGAGGGGCGCGGATCGGTCTCCGGCATGCCATCGTTGACGGTCAGGGGCCCCGCCGCGGCGTGAACGTCGATGTGCGCGAGGTGCTGGCGCACGCCGCCTAGCGTGTCGAAGTCGTAGCCGACCGGCGCGTCGAGGCGGTCCGGCCCGCTCAGTGTCGAGGCGTGGCAGCGCGTGCAGTACGCCGTCATGAAGTCCTGGCCGAAGCTCTGGTAGGTCAGGGTGTTGTCGGGCGGGCAGGTCGAGCCGGTCGGCGCGCCGTGTGACTCGGCGCGCGGCGCGTCGTCGCATGCGGCGGCCCCGACGAGCACGATGCACGCGAGCAGAGCGCGGGAGGTCATCGACTGACGGCGCTCGGGGTCGCGAGCTTGTTGCGCCGCATCTGGGCGTCCCAGTAGCTCGGGAACGGCGGGCGCGCGACGTACTGGCCTCGGCCGCGCTCGGCGCGGAGCTCGTGGCGGTCCCAGACGATCTCGCCGCGCGAGAGCGTGGTCACGGCGGCGCCGGTCACGGTCATGCCCTCGAAGATGTTGAAGTCGATGTTCTGGTGGTGGGTCTTCGCCGAGATCGTGCGTGTGGCGTGCGGGTCCCAGACCACGAGATCGGCGTCGGCGCCGACCTGGATCGCGCCCTTCTTCGGGTAGATGTTGAAGATCTGGGCGGCGTTGGTCGAGGTGACGCGCACGAACTCGCTGGGCGTGAGGCGGCCCTTGCCGACGCCGTGGTGCCAGAGCACGGCCATGCGATCCTCGACGCCGCCGGTGCCGTTGGGGATCTTGCGGAAGTCCTCGCGTCCCATCGCCTTCTGCGCGGTCTTGAAGCAGCAGTGATCGGTGGCGGTCGTCTGCAGCATGCCGCTCATGAGGCCGCGCCAGAGCGCGTCCTGGTGCTCCTTCGGGCGGAAGGGCGGCGACATGACGTGGTGCGCGGCGTGGCGCCAGTCCTCGTGGCGATAGACCGAGTCGTCGATCAGGAGGTGGCCCGCGAGCACCTCGGCGAAGACGCGCTGGCCTTCGAGGCGCGCGCGCGTCACCGCCTCGAGCGCGTCGATGCAGGAGGTGTGCACGAGGTAGAGCGGCACGCCGAGGACCTCGGCGATGCGGATGGCGCGGTTGGCTGCCTCGCCCTCGACCTCGGGCGGGCGCGAGAGCGGGTGCCCCTCGGGGCCGGCGATCCCGGCGGCGAAGGTGTCGGCCTGCAGCTGGAAGACGAGCTCGCCGTTTTCGGCGTGCACGGTGCAGAGCGCGCCGAGCTCGCGGCAGCGCTTGAAGCTCTTCACCAGGGTCTCGTCGTCGCACATGATCGCGTTCTTGTACGCCATGAAGTGCTTGAAGCTGTTGACCCCGTGGTGTTCGACCAGCGCGCCCATGTCGCGGTGCACCGACTCGTCCCACCAGGTGATGGCGACGTGGAAGCTGTAGTCGCCGGCGGCCTTCTCGGCCCAGCCGCGCCACTTCTTGTAGGCGTCGAGGATGCGCTCCTTCGGGTCGGGGATCACGAAGTCGATGATCGTCGTGGTGCCGCCGGCCATCGCCGCGCACGTGCCGGTGTAGAAGTCCTCGGACGCCACCGTGCCCATGAACGGCAGCTCCATGTGGGTGTGCGGATCGATCCCGCCCGGCATGACGTAGCAGCCGCCGGCGTCGACGACCGTCGCGCCGGGCGCCTCGATCGCCTGCCCGATGGCGAGGATCTGCTCGCCCTGGCAGAGCACGTCCGCGCGCGTCTCACCTTCCGCCGTGACCACCGTTCCGCCGCGTACCAGTACCGCCATGATGCCTGCTCCGTGCCTAGACGGTGCGCACCATACCGCCCCCGGACGCCCACGTCACCCCGCGGCGACCCAGGCTCAGGCGGCCTTGCGGATCTTGTGACGCCTGCGGGCGTTGCGGTTGGAACAGGCGCGGCTGCAATACTTCGAGCCCGGCCGCGCGGCGTTGCCGCACCCTTCGAAGGCGCAGCGCTCGGTGCCGGGCAGGCCGATGAAGGCCACCTCGCTCACCTCGGGCTCCGGCACCTCTTCGGGGCGCTCTTCCTCGGGCGGACGCGATCCGCACCCGACCATCCAGCAACGCAGGGCCGAGGCAGGAAGCGAGATCGGCGGCACGTGCGCCAGGCACTGCCAATGTCCGTGATCCTTCCAGCGACTGCGTTGATTCACCTGGGTCTCTCCTCGGGTCGAAAGCTACCGACAAGGGAAACCCGATCGCCAACGGGATGATTCCGAATCAACGAACCTGAATAGTTATAGGGCCTTGCGCGGCGATTCGGCAGCTCAGGGGCGCTCGCCCCGGCGCACGCGCCCGGCGATGGCGTCGAGCACCGGCTCGAGCTCCCAGATCCCGTCGATGACGTAGTGCGCACCGACCCCATAGAGGCGTTCGTAGGCGCGGTCCCTCAGCCGGCGCTGCGCCTCGGGCGCGAGGGCGTCCCAGTCGGCCTTCGCGAGGCCGACCTCGTTGCCGGTCAGCGCGACGCCGACCGTCCACATGCCGGCGTCGAGCCCCTCGAGCATGTCGGGCAGCGTGTCGCCGACCTTGACCAGCGCGCTCATCGGATAGGCGCCGAGGCGGCGGGCATTCTCGAGGCACATCCACGGGGCGGGGCGGCCCTCCGGCACCTCGTCGGCCGAGACCATCTCGTCGGGCCCATAGCCGCGACGCGCGGCCTCGTCGCGCAGGAGCCGGTTCATCGCCAGCGTGTAGCCGGTGGTCGAGCCGACCTTCGCGCCGCGCGCGCGGATCGCGGCGACCGCCTCGAGCGTGCCCGGCACGAGGTCCGCGTAGCGCGGCAGGATCTCGAGCTGGATCGGCACGAAGACCTCGAAGATGCGATCGATGTCGGCCTCGCTCTGCGGCGCGCCGTGGGTCGCGCGCCACAGCTCGGCCACGCGCGGGATCTCGCCGATGCGCTGGATGTGAACGCGCTTGTGCGCGCCCATCGGCCGCCGCGCCTCCTCCATGGTGATGGCGATGCCGTGGCGGCGATAGGCCTCGACGAAGGCCGCCGGCGGCGCGAGGCAGCCGTAGTCCATCGTGGTGCCTGCCCAGTCGAGGATGACCGCCTGGAGCGGGCCGGCGTAGCGACGCTCGTGGCGGAAGCTGCCAGCGGGAAACGACATCGGCCGCGCCCTCCCTTCGTGGAGATGGGGATCCTACCGAAAGTTCGGTGCGGCCGACAGATCACTCGTGGTGGTGGTGGTGGTGGTGGCCGTGCTCGTGCCCGGCGGGCGACGGCAGGCGGCGTCTCGTGTCCGGCCGGGTGGTGCGGGTCTGGGCGGGCGGTGTCCACGCGCCGTCGCCGTCGGCGTCGATGTCGATCGGGTTGGTCATCGCGTAGGGATCCTCGCCGGGCTCGATCGGCCAGAGGCCACCCGAGCCGATGACCTCGATGACGTACCAGGCGTCGGCGCGCGGCGTCGCCGAGAGCTCGCCCATGAAGCGTACGGCGGGCCTGAGGTCGGCCGGACGCGGCCAGTCGTCGAGCGCGACCTCGTCGACGATCACGCCGTTTTCGAGGAGGCGCACGCGATCGACCTGCATCCAGCTCGGCGCTTCGACCTGCACGAAGAAGCGCGCGGCGCCGTCGGCGGCGAGCGCGCCGAGCCCGCCCATCGGCGTGCCGTCGGCGGCCGAAAAGCGCACGAACGGCCCGCACGACACGAAGCTCTTGCGCGCGCGCAGCGGCGCGACGATCGCCTCGTCGTCGAGCTCGACGAGGTCGCGCTCGACCTCGATCCAGCTCCGCGGGTGGCCGAGGCCGGCGGCCTCGCTGTGGCTGTCGGAGCCGGAGGAGAGCGTCTTCTTCAGGCCGAGGTCGTTGAGGTTCATCCAGTCCTCGAGCGCCTGCGCGTTGCCGCCGCCGCCGCCACAGCCGCCGTTGAAGACCTCGAGCGTGTCCCAGCCGCTGGTCCAGCGCTCGCGCGTGGCCGCGACGCCGGTCTGGCTGTCGAGGTCGATCGCCGTGAAGTAGGCCGAGATCCGGGTCGAGACGCGCGGGTGGTTGACCTGCACGATGACGTCGCCGTCGTGCTGCTCGCGGATCGTGTCGAAGAGCGCGGTGCCCTCCCAGCCGTGCTCGAAGACGGCGCCGCCGCTGGGCGCCGCGGCGTCGTAGACCAGCGGGAAGGCGCCGAAGTGGCCGTACTCGACGGTCGAGACCTCCTGGCCGGGGATCGGCGTGACCCAGGCGTCGACGCCGGCGGCGGCGCGGGCCTCGCCGAGCGGGCCCATGTAGGTGTGCTCGGTGAAGACCGGCAGGGCGACGTCGTTGGCGGCGGCCTGGCGCAGGCGCACCGGGTAGGGCACCTCGGAGTCGGGGCTCCACAGGGCGTGAAGGTGGAGGTCGGCGGCGCTCCAGCCGGCGTCGTCGACGACCTTCTCGATCGTGAGCTCGACGAGCTGCGAGGGGTCGCCGGCGCCCGGCGCGACCTCGAGCGGCGCCTCGGCGATCTCGTAGGAGTAGCCGCGGCTCGCGACGACGCGATAGCTGCCGGGCAGGAGGTGGGCGACGACCTGCGAGCCGGTCTGGAAGGCGACGAGGCTCCGGCCGCGGCCCCAGTCGGGCTCGAAGCGCACCGCCTCGGGCGAAAAAGGCGAGGGCGCGTCGACGCGGAAGAAGGTCACCTGCGCGGGCACGTGCGCGCCGTCGGGGTCGCGCACGCGCACCGTGACCTCGCCGAGCGCGGGCAGCTCGAGGTCGAGCGCGTGTGTCGTCGTCGCGGTGAGGAGCGCCGGCTCGGAGGCGCCGCGCCCGGGAGCGTGCGCCTGCACCTGTACGTCCCCGGGCGGCACGGCGGCGCGCCAGGTGCCATCGGGGCGCACGGGGGTCAGCGCGATCACGGCGGCCTCGCGGGTGACGGCGACCCAGCTCCGGCCGCCGGTGTGGCTCGGCAGGTCCTCGCCGTCGTCCTCGGCCCACGGCGTCTCGCCGAGCACGCGGCCGGAGAGGGTGGCGAGCGGCTCGTCGGCGAGCGCGGCGCGGGCCTCTTCGATCGAGGTCGTGCCGTCGTCGGCGACCACGACGCGGAAGGTGAGCGCGTGGGACTGGCCGGGCTCGAGCTGGAAGCGTGGGAGCTGGGAGATCTGGACGTTGGTCTCCTGGAAGAGCGCGATCGGGGTGAGGCCGGGCGGCGGGAAGAAGCCGTAGGCGCGGGCGAGCCCGACGCCGCCGGTCCAGGCCCAGGGCGTGCCGCTGCCGATCGAGGCCAGGCCGGGGCCCGGGGTGAAGGCGGGCGCGCCGTCGCCCATGTTGAGCGCGACGAGCGGCAGGCGCACGTCGGCCGGCTCGGCCTGGTCGTTGACAAAAGTGACAATGAGCTCGAGCACGCGCGAGTCGGGCGCGAGGCGGTATTCGTAGGTCGTCTGCAGATCGATTGGATCGGCGATGAGCAGATCGCCGAGGATCGCGTCGACCCAGGCGTAGCGCGTGGTGCGGCCGGTGGCGCGCACGATGGCGAGGCCGTCGCGGCCGTCGGAGACGACCTCGATCCGATCGGGCGAAAACGCGCGCAGGTTCCAGATGAGCCAGAGCTCGGAGAAGCGATCCTCGCCGCCGGGCTGGAGATCGGCGTCGACGAGGTTGCCGCCGAACTGGCGATAGCCGCCGGCGGGGCGCACGGCCTCGACGAGGAAGCGCGCCTCGTGGTTGGCGAGCACGAAGTCGCCGAGCTGTCCCTCGGCCTTGGGGCCCCGCACGAGGTGGGCAGGCTCGTCGGCGACGCCGGCGATCACGGCGCCGGGGGGTGGCACGACGGCGAGGTCGATCGGGCGGAACGGCTCGTCGATCTCCGCGTTGCCGTCGGGGGTGGCGTCCGGCTGGGCGTCGGGCTCGCCGGTGGTCCCGATGGTGTCGGTGGTGTCGGTGGTGTCGGGGGCGCCGGTGTCGTGGTCGGGCGCGGCCGGGTCGTCGTCGCAGGCCGCGAGCGAGGCGATGAAGAGCAGGGTGAGCGAGCGCATCGGCGGGGATCGGAGGAACATGGCCGGGCACCCTACGCGATCGAAGGTACCGAGTCAGCCGCCGCGTGGATGTCCCGCGGGTGGACCATCGGATGCGGACGTGCCACGACGCTCAGGTTCGCGAGCCGCCGTTGCCACGAACGCGCGCGAGGTGCTCGACCGCGATCGCGAAGAGCTCGAGGCCGGCGCCGAGCGGATCGGGGACGTGCTCGGCCTGCGCGAGCTCGTGCGCGCTCGGGTAGAGATCGGCGATCGGGGTGCGCGCGAAGGCGCCGAGGCCGTGGCGCAAGAGCACGAGGGCGACGCGGCCGTGCAGCGCGATCGGCAGGTGGGCGAGCGCCGTGAGCGCGCGTGCGGGCGGGATCTCGACGCCGCGGGAGCGCAGCGCGTCGAGGTGGCTCAGGAGCTCGCGCTCGGCTTCGTCCGGGCTCGTGACGAGCTCGTTGAGCGCCTCGGCGAGCAGCGAGCGCTCGCGCGCGAGCCAGCCGGTGCGCGGGTCGAGCGACTCGAAGGTGTCGGAGAGGTGCGCGGCGATGTCGTGGCGGTAACGCGGGTGCGCGGCGCCGACGAAGGCGAGGCCGTGCGCCGAGGTCAGGGCCTCGTGCACGGTGTCGGGCGGGGCCTTGAGGCCGTGCTCGAGCCCGGTCAGGAGGGTCGGGCCCAGGCGCCCGCAGAGCGAGAGGCCGCGCAGCGCGACCGGCCAGTAGCCGAAGCGCGTGGCGCGGATCGGCGCGGCGCCCTTGATGATGCCGCCCGAGGTCTGCAGGAGCACCTCGTCGTCGGCTTGCGAGAAGAGCGCCTGCAGGTGCCCGACCGCCCAGTGCAGCCGGTAGGTGCGGCGGACCTGCTCGGCCTCGCGCGCGGGGAGGTCCACGCCCGAGGTCGCGAGCGCGAGGATGCGCTCGGCGCTGCGCTTGACGAAGTCGCGCAGGACGTCGTCGCAGGCGTACCAGAGCGCGGGCAGCCGCTCGAAGACCAGCGGCAGGAAAGGGGTCAGCGCGCGCAGGGTCTCGCGCGGCAGGGTCTCGGCCGCATCGAACAAGGTTCTGAAGAGATTGCGGAAACCTGGCACATCCGGATCGCGCACCGGGTGATCGCCCCAGCGCAGCACGTCACCGCGCAGGCTGTCGTGGCGCTGGGCGGCGGCTTCGAGCTGGGCGCGCGTGACGATCGGCTCCTTCGGGCGCGCGCCGCGGCGCAGGCAGGCGATCGGCGCGCCGTCGCGCGAGGCGACGAGGAAGGGCCCGTCGCTCGGGTGGTCGAGCGCGATCGCGATCTCCGGCGCGTGCGGCGCCTTGACCTCGTCGAGGAGGAAGCGCGTGGCGGCGGCGTTGTGCGCGAGATGGAAGGCCGCCTCGGTGGCGCGGGCCGTCTCGCGCTCCAGGCGCTCGAGCTGCTCGATCACGAGCGCGCGACCGCGAGCTTGATGCAGGTCGCGACGACGCGCGTGGCGAGCTCGATCTCGAGGAGCGTCGGGTAGCTCGGCGCGAGGCGGATGTTGCGGTCGTGCGGGTCCTTGCCGTACGGGAAGGTCGCGCCGGCCTCGGTGAGCTTGACGCCGGCCTCGCCGGCGAGGCGCACGACCTCGCGCGCGTGGCCGGGCGGGGTGTCGAGGCTGATGAAGTAGCCGCCGCGCGGGCGGGTCCAGGTCGCGATGGCGCCGTTGTCGCCGAGCTCCTCGGAGAGCACGCGCTCGACCGCGTCGAACTTCGGCTTGAGGATGTCGGCGTGCCGGCGCATGTGCGCCTCGATCCCGGCGAGGTCCTTGAAGAAGCGCACGTGGCGCAGCTGGTTCACCTTGTCGGGGCCGATCGTCTGCTTGGCCATGTGCTGGCGCGTCCAGGCGATGTTGGCCTCGTTGGCGGCCATCGCGGCGACGCCGGCGCCGGCGAAGCTCACCTTGGAGGTCGACGCGAACATGAAGACACGGTTGGGGTTGCCGGCGGTCTGGCAGGCGTCGAGGAGGTTGGGCACCTCGTCGCGCTCCGGTCCGAGGTGGTGCACGGTGTAGGCGTCGTCCCACATGATGCGGAAGTCGGACGCGGCGGTGCGCATCTCGGCGAGGCGGCGCACGCCCTCGGCGGAGACCGACTCGCCGGTCGGGTTCGCGTACTTCGGGACGATCCAGATCCCCTTGACCGTCGGATCCTCGGCGGCGAGCCGCTCGACGACGTCCATGTCCGGGCCGTGGCCGGTGAGCGGCACGGTGACGAGCTCGTAGCCGAGGTGCTGGGTGATGGCGAAGTGGCGGTCGTAGCCCGGCGCCGGGCAGAGCCACTTGACCGGCCCGCGCGACCACGGGCCGTCGCCGCCGGGCACGCCGAAGACGTGCGCGCGCATGAGCGTGTCGTGCATCATCTCGAGGCTCGAGTTGCCGCCGACGAGCACCTCGGCGACGTGCACGTCGAAGAGCTGCGCGAAGAGCTGGCGCGCCTCGGGCAGCCCCTCCAGGCCGCCGTAGTTGCGGGTGTCGGTGCCGTCGAGCGCCTTGAACTCCTCGCTGGAGACGGCCTCGAGCAGGCCGTCGGCGAGGTCGAGCTGGTCGGCCGCCGGCTTGCCGCGCGTCATGTCGAGCTTGAGCTTCATCGCCTGGAAGGCTTCGAAGCGTTCGGCGAGGTCTTCGGCGGTCTCGGTCATGGTGTCTCCTGGCGTTTACACATCGCGGGCGTGCGCCGCCCGCCCCGCAGCACATCCCATACCGCGCCCCGGCTGAAAAGAGCCTTCCTTGGCGTGTGGCCCGTGGTAAGAGCGCGGCATGAGCGATCACGTGCCCGCCGACCTCCGCGACGCGCTCTCCCTCGACCCGGTCATGGCCCGGCCCGGCCTCTACCGCGGCGAGCTCGACCGCTCCTGGAGCTTCCTCTACCCCTCGGGCGGCGTTCTGATGTCGCTCGGTCTCGCGGCGATGCGCATGGAGCTCGGGCGCCTCGGCGCGACGAGCCTCCTGCCCGCGGGCGCCACGGCGACCTTCTGCTCGGCGATCGCCGAGGGCGCGCTCGACGTCGAGGTCACCGTCTTGCGCATGGGCAAGACCGCCGCCCAGCTGCGCGCCAGCGTGCGCCCGCGCGGGCAGAGCGCGGCGCCGGGCGACGTCGGCCTCGACGTGGTCGCGACCTTCGCCTTGCCGCGCCCCGAGCCCGCCCTGCCGAGCCGCGCCTTCGTCGCGCCGCCGCCGTTTTCGCTGGCCGACGCGCAGATCTACGACGCGAGCGCGAGCTGGATCACCCCGCCGCGCTTCTATCGCAACTTCGAGGTGCGCAAGAGCCTGGGCGACGTGTGGTGGGCCAAGACATGGACGCCCGCCGAGGGGCGCGTCGCGCGCTGGTATCGCTACCTCGTGCCGCCGACCACCGGCGAGGGCCACCTCGACCCGCTCGCGCTGCCGCCGATCGCCGACACGATGGCCTCGTCGGTGCACCAGGCGCTCGGGTCGCAGGACCCGCCGCTGCTCTTCCCGAGCCTCGATCTCACCGTGCACTTCACCGCGCCGACGGCCGGCGACTCCGAGGCGCCGATCCTCGTCGACTCACACGCGACCTCGCTCTTCGACGGCACCGCCAGCGCGCGCGCCGAGGTCTGGCAGGCCGGCCGCCTGCTCGCCACCGCGACCCAGACGATGACGCTCAGGACGCTCAGGGCGCGCTGACCCGTTGAACGGATGAACGCATGAACCTCACCTTGCCCCGCCGCGGGGACGAGCTCGAGCTCGTGCCGACCGAGGTCGACGACGAGGGTCTCGCGCTCGCGCGCCTCGTGCTCGGACAAGGCGAGGCGCGCCGCCGCCTGCGCGTCATGATCCGCGGCGCGGTGCCGGGCGACCGCGTCATCGCGCGCGTCGAGAGCCGCGTGCGCGACGACCTCTTCGCCCGCGTCGCGCGCGTGCTCACGCCGTCGCCCGAGCGCGTCGCGCCGCGCTGCCGCCACGCGATCTACCAGAGCGACAGGCCCTTCTGCGGCGGCTGCACCCTGCAGGCGGTGAGCTACGAGCGTCAGCTCGCGCTCAAGCACGAGCGTGTGCGCCGCGCGCTGGCCTCGGCGGGCGTCGCGCTCGAGGTCGCCGCGCCGCGCCCGGCGCCGCTCACCTTCCATCACCGCCACAAGATGGAGCTCTCCTTCCACCCCGACGTGCACGCCGGCGGCGAGGTCGCGCTCGGCCTGCACCCGCCCGGCTACAAGTGGGAGGTGGTCTCGCTCGCCGAGTGCCCGCTGCTCTCGCCCGAGATGTCGGCCATGCTGCCGGCGCTCGAGGCCGTCTTCAAGGGGCGTGGCTTGCGCGCCTGGGACCCGCGTCGCGACGACAGCTTCCTTCGGAACCTGGTCATCCGCGAGGCCAAGCGCACCGGCGAGCGCCTGCTCGAGCTCGTCACCACGCCGCGCGATCCCGTCGAGACCCATGACGGCCCCCGCCCCGCCGGCGCCCTGGTCGCCGAGCTCGCCGCCGCCATCGAGGCCGCCGCGCGCGCCCACGGCGTCACGCTGACGAGCCTCCTCTGGACCTGCCAGCACGCCGAGCGCGGGCGGCCCACGCGCTTTGTCACCACCACGCTCGCGGGCAAACCCGTGCTCTCCGATGCGCTCGAGATCCGCGGCCGCCGCCTCGACTTCGACATCGATCCGCGCTCGTTCTTCCAGCCCCACCCGCGCGCGGCCGAGGGCCTGGTCGACGAGGTGCTGGCGCGGCTCGTGCCGAGCGACGATGCGAGCACGCGCACGGCCCGGCTCGTGCTCGATCTCTACTGCGGCACCGGCACGCTCGCGCTCTCGGTCGCGCCCTTCGTCGGCCAGGTCATCGGTGTCGAGCTCGTCGCCGAGGCGGTCGCGGACGCTCGCCGCAACGCCGCCCTCAACCAGCTCGCCAACACGCGCTTCATCGCCGGCGACGTCGCGGCGACGATCGGAGAGCCCGCGTTTCGCGAAGCGCTCGGCGAGCTCGACGCGCTGCTCGTCGATCCGCCGCGCGCCGGCCTCTCACCGCCCGCCTTCGAGGCGATCTCCGCGCTCGACGCCCCGCGCATCGTCTACGTCTCGTGCAAGCCCGAGTCGCTCGCGCGCGATCTGCGCCGCTTCCACGAGCGCGGCTACGACTGTGATCGGCCTGCGCAACCCGTCGATCTCTTTCCACAATCGCACCACGTCGAGACCGTGGTCTCGCTCTCGCGGCGAGCCTGATGCGCCGGGCCCCTTTCGCTCCTGTCGCGCTCGTCGTGCCGATCGTCGTCCTCCTTTCGGGCTGCGGCGATCCGCCCGCCTTCGTCACCGTGCACCTCGAGGCCGCCCACCCGCGCCCCGCCGAGGTGCGCGAGGTCTGGTCGAGCCGCTTTCGCGACGCGCGCGACCGCGAGCTGCTGGCGATCAGCCGCGCGTCGGCCCGCCTCGAGCCGCCCGGGCTCGTGCTCGACGCCACGGTGCGCGTGCCGTCGTGCACCCCCGAGACGATCGAGGCGACCCGCGCCGCGCTCGTCGACCTCACCACCACGCGGCACAGCTTCGCCATCCACCGCCCGGCCCCCGAGGCCGCCGAGGACCTGGCCGCGAGGCTCCGCCAGGCGCTCGGCCTCGACGTCGCCACGCCCCACGAACACCCCGGTCTTCTGATCGCGCGCGCCCCGCTCGAGATCGTGCGCCCGCACCTCGCCCCGCTCGGCGCCGCGCTGGCGCTGCCCGCGCCGAGCCCGCCCGGCGAGTCCCACCTCTGGGTCGTCACCCGGGACCCGGCGATCGACGGGAGCGCCGTGACCGGAGCCGGCGCCTCCGCGCATGCGATCGAGATCACGCTATCCGAGGCGGGCGCCGCCGCGCTGGAGGCGCTCACCCGCTCGGCCCACGGCGAGCACCTCGTCTTCGTCGTCGACGGGGCCTTCGCGCTCGCCCCGCGGATCGGCGCGCGCGCGAGCGGGACCCTGCGCCTCGATCTGCCGCCGGCGGACGCGGCGCGCACGCCCGCGCTGGCGCGCGCCATCGCCGCCTCGAACCTCGCCGACCCGCCGACCCTGATCGCCGTCGAGGCTGGATGTTCCCGCTGACCGCCCCCCCGTCGTGGGGCGTCGCCGATCACACCTCGATGATGCCGGCGCGCTGGAGCTGGGCGAGCACGCTGAGCGTCTCGATGCGGTGCAGCGGCGCCGCGCGCACGACGATGTCGGAGATGGTCGCCTGACCGTCGATGAGCGGCAGGATGGCCGCGACCTTTTCGGCGCGGAGGAACGCGCGCGGCATCGTGTTGTCGATCGCCGCCGGCCGCCGCTTGGGCACGCGCGAGAACGACTTGAGCTGGCTCTCGTAGAGGCCGATCAGCTTGGCCTCGTTGGCGTCGATGAAGACGCGGATGTGGTCCTCGAGGCGGGCGAGGAGCAGCATGCGCTCGAGCGAGATCATCAGCCCGTCGCGATCGTTCATCGACGAGAGCGTCACGATGTCGTCGTAGAGCAGGAAGGTCTCGGGCGCGTCACCCGGGCGCGCCGCGACGATCGGGCCGGTCACCGCGTCGGCGGAGTGGATCGGCTGCGAGGCGCGCCTGGGGGTCGCCGGACCCGCGCTGGCCACGCCCGCGGCCGGCATCGGCGGCACCGCCGGCACGGGAGGCGTCGGGCGCGCACCGGTGCGCGTGGCGGCGCGCGGCACCTCGGGAGGTACGGGTGGCGGCGCGACCTCGGCTCTGCGAGCGGGCTCGGCCTCGGGGCTCTTGACCGGTCCGGGCGGGACCGGCGGCGGCACGTCGACCCGCGGGCGACCGCCCTCGCGTGTGCCCGGTACCGCGGGGGGCAGGGGCGGGATGGCGGCGCCGGGCACGGCCGGAATGTCGTGCGTCGTCGGGGCCTTCGAGGCGTCGGCGCGCACCTCCGCGGCGGGCGGGCGCGTCGGCTCGCGCGAGGGCGGCGGCCGGGTCTTCTGCTTGGCCGGCCGCGGGTCGATGCGCATGCGCGCGAGCAGCTGATCGATCGTCTGGTCGAGCTCGGCGTAGGCGAGCGCGCGTACCTCCGACTTCTTCGCCAGCACCTTGGCGCGACGCTCGGCAGCTCCCGGCTCGGCCAGCAATGGACGGAGGATGGCGTGGATCTGATCGCCCTCTTCGAGGGCGCTCGCCGGAAGGCGCGTCATTGGCCCTTGCTTATCACGACCCTGAAGAAGCGGCCAGACTCGCGCTCGTCAGCGCCAGGGCCTCGTCGATATGCGCCTCGGTCGCGACCAGCGCCGGTACGAAGCGCAGCGTCTTGCCCTGCACGGCGTTGAGCAAGAGCCCTCGCTCGCGCGCCGCGGCGACGACGCGCGTCGCCAGGTCGGCCGACGCGAGCTCGAGCCCCTGCACGAGGCCGCGCCCGCGCGCCTCGACCGCCAGCCCGAAGAAGCGTCCGATGAGCGCCTGCAGCCCGGCGTGCAGCCGCTGTCCGAGCGTGCTCGCCCGCGCGAGCAGGCCCTCGTCGCGGATGACGCGCATCACCTCGAGACCGGCGCGCGTCGCCAGCGGGTTGGCCCCGAAGGTCGAGGCGTGGGTGCCCGGCACCAGCGCCTGCGCGACCTTGTCGTTGGCCATCATCGCCCCGAGCGGCACGCCGCCGGCGATGCCCTTGGCGGTGGTCATGACGTCGGGCCGGATGCCGTGGTGCTCGGCGCACCACCAGCGACCGGTGCGCCCGACGCCGGTCTGCACCTCGTCGAAGATCAGGACGAGGTCCTCTTCGTCGGCGCGGGCGCGCAGCCCCTCGAGGAAGCCGGCGGGCGGCATGTTGATGCCGCCCTCGCACTGGATCGGCTCGACGATGATCGCGCCGATGCGCCCGCGCTCGGCGGTGAGCACCTGGTCGACGGCGGCGAGATCGCCGAAGCGCGCAAAGCGCGCGCCGGGCACGAGCGGCTCGAAGCCGTGGTGATACTTGGGCTGCCCGGTGACCGAGAGCGCGCCCATGCTGCGGCCGTGGAAGCCGTCGTCGAAGGCGAGCACGCCGGTGCGCTCGGGGCGCTGGGCGACGACGGTCTGGTAGCGGCGCGCGGCCTTGAGCGCCGCTTCGTTGGCCTCGGTGCCGGAGTTGGTGAAGAAGACGCGCGCGAGGCCGGAGCTCTCGACGAGCGCCTCGGCCAGCGCGAGCGAGGGCTCGTTGATGTAGAGGTTGGAGACGTGGATGAGCTCGCGTGCCTGCTGCGCGATGGCGGCGACGAGGCGCGGGTGGCCGTGGCCGAGCGCGTTGACGGCGATCCCCGAGACCATGTCGAGGTAGCGCTTGCCGTCGCGGTCGAAGACGTCGAGGCCCTCGCCGCGCACGAGCACGAGCGGGGCCGGGGCGTAGTTGGGCGTGAGGTGGCGCGCCACGCGCGCGATGAGGTCGGCGGTGCTCTCGCCGGGGAAGAGCGTGCTCATGGTGTCGGACTCCCTCTGCCGATCGGGTCGGTGCAGGGGGCTCTATCACATGCGCCGCGTGTGCGCGCGCTTTCGGGAGGGGATCAGAGGCGATCAGGCGGCCTTGCCCAGCGCGCCGTCGATGTGCACGTCCATCTGCGGGTAGGGGATCCCGATGCCGGCCGCGTCGAGCTCGCGCTTGGCGGCGGTGAGGGCCTGCTCGCGGACTGTGAAGAAGTCTGGCGTCTTGGTCCAGATGCGCAGCTGCCAGTCGACCGAGGAGGCGCCGAGCCCGACCAGCACGACCTGGTGCGCGCCGCCGTCGAGCCTGGCGCTGACCGCGGCGATGGCGCGCTCGAGGGTCTTGCGCGTGGCGTCGAGATCGGCGCCGTAGTCGCAGCCGATGTCGATGTCGACGCGGCGCTCGGGGTGCGCCGTCACGTTCAGGATCGTGCCGGAGAAGATGGTGCCGTTGGGGATGATGATGCGGCGGTTGTCGGGGGTGTCGAGGGTCGTGGTGAAGAGGCCGATCTCGATGACCTTGCCGGTCTCGCTGGCGACGGTGACGACGTCGTCGACGCGGTACGGGCGGAAGACGACGAGCATGACGCCGGCGGCGAAGTTGGCGAGGCTGCCCTGCAGCGCGAGGCCGACGGCGAAGGCGGCGGCGCCGAGCACGGCGGCGACGCTGGTGGTCTCGATCCCGAAGATGCTGAGGCAGGCGAGCACGACGACGACCAGCACGAGGATGCGGGTCATGGTCGAGAAGAAGCGCGCCAGGGTCGGGTCGAGCTCCTTGCGCTCGAGGTTTCTCCGCAGGTTCTTGGCGAGGCGGTTCGCGAGCCAGCGGCCGGCGATGAAGAGCGCCAGCACACCGACGACCTTGATCGCGTAGTCGGGGAGCTGGGTGAGGATGGCGTCGAGGGTGCTCTGCATGGTCTTCTGGATCTCCTGGGGTCGGGGGCCGACCGGTGAGCCGCACGTCGGCGCGCGCGCTCCGAGCGTTCGCGCCTTGGGCGAAAGCTGCTCTGGGTTCCGTCTTCGGCTCGCGCAGGCTCGCGCGCGCCGCCCCGGTCGGCCGGGTTCATCGTTGAAGGCGGCAGTTGCACCGGGTCGAGCGACCGGGCGCGCCGTCCTCTTGTGCGTTCCACCCTCGGCAAAGAGCGCCGCGGGGTCAAGGCCGGGGTCGGGCGGGGGTGGTGTACGCACACCACGGAATCATCAGAGGTGTATTGTCGAGCGCGCATGATCCAGGACGTGGGTAGCGCTTGATCCGGGGCGTTGGGTCGAGCGCGAAGCGCGCGAACCAACGCCCCCGACTCCGGCCACCCAATATTGCAGCCCCCGGATCCGACGCAGGCGGCCGCGCGACGTGGGAGAGGTCGACCGCGACCTCGTGGAGCTCCGACGCCCCCCAACGGGGGCGACGGAGCAGAACGGGGAGCGGTCGGCCTCCCCACGAGCGCGAGCCGCCACCCAGGTGTGACGGCCCCACGAAGAGGCGAAACGTGTTGACCCCGGCCTCCAGCCCGCGCAGCACAAACCGAGGAGGCGCGGGCACGGGCACGGGCACGGGCACGGGCACGGGCACGGGCACGGGGCACGGACAGAGGGAAGAGCGCGAGCGAGTGCGGCGGAAGATCGTTGACGGGCTGGTGGGCTTTGGCTACGGTCCCGCTCCCTTCGCGGCCGGGCGGTCGCGAGGCATCACGAAACCCTGCCGGCGGACCTGTGCGTCCGCGGGCGCCGCCGGCTGAGGCCGAGGCGGCGCCTCGAGCCCCGCGAGGGCACGAGCAGGAGAGCGACGAGGAAGACGAAGATGCGCGGTGTAATCGGCAAGAAGCTCGGGATGACGCAGCTCTTCGACCAGGACGGCAACTTCGTGCCGGTCACGGTGGTCGAGGTCCAGAAGAATCACGTGCTGCAGGTGAAGGTCGCCAACGGCAAGGATGGCTACAACGCCGTCAAGCTGGCGAGCGGCGATACGAGCGGCAAGAACCTCACGCGCCCCGAGAAGGGCGTCTTCAAGGCGGCCGACGTGCCGCCCAAGCGGACGGTGGTCGAGTTCCGCCTGAGCGACGCGGAGATCGCCCAGTTCAAGCAGGGCGACGTGATCGACGGGTCGATGCTCGTCGAAGGCGCGCTGGTCGACGTCAAGGGCGTGTCCAAGGGCAAGGGCTTCGCCGGCGTGCTCAAGCGGCACGGCTTCAAGGGCGCCAAGGAGGCGACGCACGGCACGCACGAGTATCGGCGTCACGGCGGCTCGATCGGCATGGGCACCTACCCGGGGCGCGTCTTCAAGAACAAGCGCATGCCCGGTCACATGGGCCACGAGAACGTCACCGTGCGCAACCTCAAGGTGATGGGCGTGTACGCCGACGAGAACCTCGTGCTGATCTCGGGCTCGGTGCCCGGGCCCAACGGCGGCATCATCCGCATCTACGAGACCAAGCCGAAGGCGCGCAAGAAGATCATGCCGACGGCCGGCAAGAAGAAGTAGCACACGAGCACGTGAGTGCGATTCGCGACGGCCGGGGCGACCCGGCCGTTTGCGTTTGGGGCGCGGTGTTGCCGGGCAGGTCGAATAACGGCTTGTAGTTACTGACTGATTTCGCCGCGGAAGGCGAGCTCGACCGGCCCCTCCATGAAGGCCTCGCTGCCGTCGGGCGCGATGGTGATGAGGAGCGAGCCGCCGGGCAGCGCGACCTCGATCGGCCTGGCGGTGGGCACGTGGCCGAGGCGCGCGGCGGCGGCGGTGGCCGCGGTGGCGCCGGTGCCGCAGGCGAGGGTGAGGCCGCAGCCGCGCTCCCAGACCGTGGCGCGCAGGCGGGCGGAGGCGGTGGGTGCGTCGGGTGGCACCACCTCGACGAACTCGATGTTCGCCTTGGCGGGGAAGGCGGGGTGGGTCTCGAGGCGCGGTCCCCAGGCGAGCGCGGTCGCGCGCGAGGCGTCGCCGAAGATCACGAAGTGCGGGTTGCCGGTGTTGACCGGCAGGCCGATGAAGGTGCGGTCGTCGACCTCGAGCGCGACGAGGTCGCCCTCGGGTGTCGGGACCGGGCGGGTGTGCGCGGGGTCGAGCGGCACGGCGGCGGCGTCGAAGCGCGGGCGGCCCATGGCGACCCTGACCGAGGTGACGCGCCCGTCGGCGTCGGCGCGCCAGGCGCACGCGAGCACGCCGGCCGGGGTGTCGACCAGGAGCGGGTCGTGGCGCAGCGCCATGACCTCGACGGCGTGCTTGACCAGGCAGCGGATGCCGTTGCCGCACATCTCGGGGTGCGAGCCGTCGCTGTTGACGAGGTCCATGGTGACGTGGGCGGCGGAGGAGCGCGGGGGGCGTGCACACATGACGCCGTCGGCGCCGATGGAGAAGCCGCGGCGGCAGAGGCGGCGCGCGAGCTCGGGCGTGAGCGCGGCGTCGTGATCGACGAGCACGATGAAGTCGTTTCCGAGACCGTGGTACTTGACGAAGCGCATCGGCTCTCCAACCTTGCCCGGGTCGCGCACCAGCGGCGGCCGGAAGGCGCGGGGGCGCCGGCGCGTTGTCCAGCGACCGGCAAGGTGGACTATACATACAGGCGAGAGGACGAGCGATGGTGAAGGCGACTCGATGGATGGCAGGTGGCGGCGCGCTGGCGGTGGTGGCGCTCGCGCTGGCGGGGATCGTCGGCGCGGCGGGGCGGGCGACGGCCGATGACAAGGACACCTCGGGCCGCCTCATCACCTGGAGCGTGACCAGGGACGGCAAGCAGGTCCTCGGCACCGAGAGCCTGCGCGTGGTGCACGCCGAGAGCGGCGCCTTCTTCGCGTCGGGTGAGCTCAAGCTCAAGTCCGGCAAGAAGGTGCATCGCAAGAGCCACATGCAGCGCGACGGCGAGGGCCGCCTGCTCAAGTACCAGCGGGTCGAGGCCGGGCTCAAGGGCGCGGGCTATCGCATGTTCGAGTGGCAGGGGCAGATGCGCGTCGCGCCGATCAACGCGAGCGGCAAGCCGGTCGATGTCGGGGCGCTGCCGAGCGCGCGGATCCGCGACGAGGGGCTCTGGCACCTTTATCAGACGTGGGGGCTGCCCAAGCGCTGCGAGGAGGTCAAGCTGGCGTTCTTCGACCTCGGCGCGCGCACGCCCGGTGAGGCGACGTTGAGCTGCGTCGGGCAGCGCAAGGTCTTCGACGCCGAGCAGGCGGCGGTGACGGTGAACCGCTTCGCGGTGCGCGGGGTCGCGGGCGACGCGGTCGAGCTGTGGGTCGACGAAAAGGGCGAGCTCATCGGCGCCAAGGGCGAGGCGCGTTGGATGCTGCGCGCGAAGTACGCGCTCGAGGGGGCCGGCCAGCTCGACGAGGTCGAGGTGCCGGACGAGGAGGACGCCCAGGAGGACGCGATCAAGGATCGCGGCGTGGGTGAGTGACGGCGATGCGACACCTCTTCCTGATGGATCCGATCGAGACGGTCCGGATCGACAAGGACTCGACCTTCGCGCTGATGTTCGAGGCGCAGGCGCGCGGGCACGAGGTCCTCTACGGGCTCGTCCCGGATCTCTTCCTGCGCGAGGCGGACGTGCGCGCGGTCGCGCAGCGGGTGCGCCTGCAGAAGGTGCAGGGCGAGCACGCGACGCTCGGGCCGCGCGAGGAGGTGTCGCTCGGCGACGTGGACGTGGTGTGGATGCGCAAGGATCCGCCGTTCCACATGGGCTACATCTTCAACACCTACCTGCTCGACCTGGCGGAGGCGCGCGGCACGCTGGTCCTGAACGCGCCGCGCGGGCTCCGCGACATGAGCGAGAAGGCCTGGGCGCTGCGCTTCACCGACCTCGTGCCGACCTCGCTGATGACGCAGGACATCGGGCGGATCCGTGCGTTCGCCGAGGAGCTCGGCACCATCGTCGTCAAGCCCCTCGACGGCAACGGCGGCGAGGGGGTCTTCATCGTGCGCAAGGACGACCCGAACATCGGGGTGATCCTCGAGGCGAGCACGCAGCACGGACACAAGAAGGTGCTGGCGCAGCGTTACCTGCCGGAGGCCAAGCTCGGCGACAAGCGCATCATCCTGGTCGAGGGCGAGGCGGTGGGCGCGGTCCTGCGCGTGCCCCAGGGCGTCGATCACCGGGGCAACATCCACGTGGGCGCGCGCGTGGAGAAGACCTCGCTGACCGAGCGCGAGCGCGCGATCTGCGCGCGCATCGGGCCGGCGCTGCACGAGGCCGGGCAGGTCTTCGTCGGGATCGACGTGATCGGCGACTGGCTGACCGAGGTCAACGTGACCAGCCCGACGGGGATCCACGAGATCGAGGCGTTCGACGGGATCCGCGTGCAGGCGCTGGTGATCGACGCGGCCGAGCGCAGGCGATCGCGGCGCGATGGTTGACCTCCGGCCGGGACGACGCATGGTGTGCGCGTGGAGGTGCGCGTGAACCGGCCGTGGGTCCTCCTGGCGCTGGTGTCGATCGGGGCAGGCGTTGCCGCGGGTGAGGTGCGCGCGGCCGAGCCGCGGGACGAGCTCGCGCGCGAGCGGCGGCTGGTCGAGACCTATCGCGAGATGCTGGCGGCGGAGCCCGGGCAGGCGTACGCGTTCCGGCGGCTCCTCGAGACGGCGCACGTCGTCGGCGGGATCGCCAGGCTCATCCGGATCTACCAGGCCGAGGTCGAGGCGGATCCGAAGGCGTACGCGGCGTGGCTCGTGCTCGGCCAGCTGCACCGCGTGGCGGACGCGAGCGAGGCCGCGCGCGAGGCGTTCGAGCGAGCGGCGGCGCTGGAGCCGGGGCGGGCGGATCCGCACCTGGCGATGGCGACGCTGCACCGGGATCGACGCGAGTTCGAGGCGGCCTTCGCGGCCTACGATCGGGGGATCGCGCTCATCCGCGAGCGCGCGCTCAAGCAGGACGCGCTGCGGGCGGCGGCGGAGGCGGCGGTCGAAGCGAAGGACGGCGCGCGCGCCGAGAGCTACTTCGACAAGCTCGCGCAGACCGAGCCGCAGAACCTGTTCCTGCGCATGCAGGCGGCGAGCGCTTTAGCGCGCCTGGACGAGCCGGCGCTGGCGCTGGCGAAGTGGCAGGAGATCGAGGCCAAGGCGCAGGGACAGCTGCAGCACCTGGTGATCGTGTGGAAGGAGGTGGCCGAGCTGCAGGCGCAGCTCGGGCGGCATGACGAGGCGGAGGCGACCTGGCGCAAGGGGCTCGAGCGGCTCGGACCGACGCACTACGAGCGGCGGACCTATCTGCAGGGGCTCACGGCGGTCTACCGGCGGCGCGATCGGCTGCGCGACCTGGTGACCGAGCTGGCGCCGAAGGCGGCGCGTGACGTCGAGCTGACCTTGATGCTGGCGCGGATCCACGAGGAGCTGGCCGAGGACGACAAGGCGCTGGCGTACTACCGCGAGGCACAGAAGCGGCGGCCGAGCGACGAGGAGCCGCGCATGGCGGCGCTCAGGATCCTCGAGCGCATCGGCCGGCCCGAGGAGGTGCTGGCGGCGTGGGAGGAGCTGGTGCGTGCGTTCCCGCGCGAGGCGCGACACCAGCTCGAGCTGGCCGAGCTCTACCTCCAGCACAACAAGGGCAAGGAATCCGAGGAGCTGATGCGCAAGATCTCGCGCCAGCACCCGAGCGATCCCGGGGTGCACGCGCGGCTGGTCGAGCTCTACCTGCGGTACGGCGTCAAGAACGCGCGCGCGGAGATCGAGGCGGAGTTCAAGATCCTGCAGCGGCTCGAGCCCGACGAGGCGAGCCACGTGGTTAGCCTGGGGGAGTTCTACTGGTCGAGCGGCGATCGGGCGCGCGCGGACGCGACGTGGCGGCGCCTGCTCAAGATGGGGCGGCGCCCTGGTGAGGGGCACTTCCTGCTCGGCGAGACCTACGCCGAGCACGACCTGCACAAGGACGCAGAGCGGGAGCTGCGGGCGGCGATGGCGGCCGACCCGGCGAGCGTGCGCTATCGGCGCGCGCTCGCGCTCCTGCTCGAGAAGACCGACCGGCACGGCGAGGCGCTCGCGGTGTGGACCGAGCTGAGCCAGGGCGCGGCGGGTGAGAGCCGGGCGACGCCGGTCACGCGCGAGGCGCGCGAGCACATCATCCAGATCTGGGAGCGGGCCGAGCGGCTCGACAAGGAGATCGAGGCCCTGGCGGAGCGCTTCGCGGCGGAGCCGCCGGATCTCGCGGCGGGTCGTTTCCTGGCGGTGGCGCTCCTTCGCATCGGGCGGCTCGACGAGGCGCGCGCGACGCTCGAGCGGCTCGACGCGATCGTGGTGGACGATCTCGAGACGCTGTCCGGGCTCGAGCAGGTCTACACGCGGCTGGGTGAGCCGAAGAAGGCGGTCGCCGTGCTCGAGCGGCTCGCGCGGATCGCGCCGCGCGCGGCGGTCGAGTACCTGCATCGCGCGGCGGACCTGGCGATCGGCATGGGCGACGAGGCGTCCGCGCTCAAGGCGGCGCGCCAGGTGATCGAGCTGGCGCCGGCCGACGCGACGGCGCACACGCGCGTGGGCGAGCTCTACCTGCGCATGGGCCATCGCTCGGAGGCGGCCGAGTCGTGGCGGCAGGCGCTCCTGCTCGAGCCGCGCAACGTGCCGGTGCGCTTCAAGCTGGCGTCGCTCTATCGCGACATGGGGAGCTTCGCGCGCGAAGAGCAGGTGCTGGCGGAGATCGTGCGCGAGGCGCCCGAGGGCGCGGACATCCTGCGGGCGGGGCGGCGGCTCCTGCAGCTCGCGCTGGCGACCGGCCGTCTCGCCGAGGTCGAGGGGCTGCTCCGGCCGCTGGTCGAGCCTGGCCTCGGCGGTGGCGCGGGGCGTGGCCGCGGGGCGCAGCTCAGGCTGGTGGTCGACGTGTACGGCCACCTCGCGCAGGCGATCCGCTTCTCGGACGAGCCGCGCGAGGTGCGTGAGCGCAAGCTGGCCGAGCTCGGTGAGCGCGCGCTCAGGCCGCTGCTCGACGCGCTCGAGGACAACGACGTGGCGACGCGCGCGCGTGCGATCGAGAGTCTCGAGCTCACGCACCCGCCGGGCGCGACGCCGGCCCTGGCGCGCCTCGCGGCCGCGCCCGAGTCGATGGCGCAGGTCGAGGCGATCTCGGCGCTCGGGCGGATCGGATCGGCGGGCGCGGTGGCGGCGCTCGGGCGGCTGGGCGCGTCGCCGCAGGCGCAGACGCGGGAGCTGGCGCTGTGGGCGCTCGGCTATGCGCCGACCGTCGAGGCGACGGTGATCCTCACCGAGCGGGCGCGTCGGGGATCGCCGCGCGACCGGGTGATCGCGGCGGCGGCGATCGGCTTCGGGCGCCATCCGGGTGCGCTGGGGCTGTGCTTCGAGCTCGTGCGCGATCGATCCCAGGACGTGCGCGAGGTGGCGCTGTGGACGCTCGGGCGGCTGGCGATCCGCGAACCGGTGGTGACGCGCGAGCTGACGGACAAGCTCACGCGCCCGGCCACGAAGCGCGAGGCGCAGCTCGCGGCGTGGGGGCTCGGGCAGGTGGGCACGCCCGAGGCGCGCGCGGCGTTGGTCGCGGCGCTCTATCGAGGTGACGCGCACGAGATCGACGAGGCGATCTGGGTGGCGCTGGCCTATCCGCCGGAGCGCACGGCGCGTGACGAGGAGGTCGCGGCGCACTACGGATCGCTGGCGCTGCGTGAGCGCGGGATCGTGCAGCCGGTGCGACCGGTCCTGTACATGCCCGAGGCGCCCGACGGTCCGCCACAGGCGGATTGGCTCGGGCCGCTCGTCGGCGAGCCCGAGCGGCCAGGTCCGTTGGTGAAGCGCGTGCGGGAGATCCTCGAGCGGGGCGACGCGGCGGCGCGCCGGGTGCTGGCCGAGGCGCTGGTGCGCCATGGCGCCGAGCGGCGCGACGACGAGGCCGGAGTCGCGCGGCTCGGGCTCGTGCCGGCGCGGCTCGCCGAGGCGCACGCTTTGAACGAGCGGCTCCTGGCGAACATGGGTGATGCGTTCTTGCGCGCGCTCGAAGACGAGCGCGAGGCGCATGCGCGCGACGCCCTGCTGGTCGCCGCGGCGCTCTGGCAGGGGACGTCGGCGCGCGAGCGGGTGCGGGCGGTCGCGCTGTCCGCGCTGAGCCTCGGGGCCGGGTCGCCGGGCGCGCCGGTGCGTGGGGCGCTCATGGCGTTGGCCGGTGATCCTGAGCTCGGCGCGGCGCTCGCGCCGGCCGAGCGCGACGAGCTCGTGCGGGTGCTGGCGCGCCTGGCGGCGCGGGCCTCGCCCGAGGTCAGGGCGGACGTGCCGCGGACCCTGGCGGCGCTCGGGGGGCATGCCGCGGAGGCGGTGCTCGTCACGCTCGCGCAGGATCCGGCGGCCGTCGTGCGGCGCGCGGTGTGCCTGGCGATCGCCGAGCGCGCGCTGGTGGTCGGGCCCGAGCTCGAGGCGGACCTCTTCGATCTCGTGCGCGACCCGCTGCCCGATCTCGGCGCCGCCGCGGTGCATGCGCTCGTGGCGCAGGGGCGGTCCGAGCTCGTCGCGCGCCTGTCGGCCGATCCCACCCCGCACGTGCAGCGCGCGCTGCGAGACGCGCAGCGCACAGGTACGACACACCGCCGGTGAGCGGGGTCGCTTGACGGCCTCTCGGCGACGTCGCAGTCTGTGCGTGGTTCAGGGGGAGATGTGCGAACGCCCAAGCTCATGCTCATTCGCGGTGACGGTCAGGACGGCACGCTCTTCCCGTTGGAGCGGCGCGAGGTCACCCTCGGCCGCGCCAAATGCGAGATCGCCTTCCCCGACGACCCGGCGATCTCGCCGCGCCATTGCACCTTCCACGTCGCCGACGGGCGCGTGCACGTGCGCGACGAGGGCTCGACCAACGGCGTCTTTCTGCGCATCCACACGCCGACCGCGCTGTCCGACAACCAGATCTTCCTGTGCGGCGAGCAGGTCTTCCGCTTCGAGCGCTTCCGCCCGGTGCCGGTGACCATCGGCGTCGACGGCGCGGTCTTCGGCGGCACGCCGATCTCGCCCTGGCGCTTCCGCGTGGTGCAGATCCTGGCGGGCGGTCACATCGGCCTCGCCTTCTGCGCGCGCAAGCGCTCGATGACGATCGGTCGCGAGGACTGCGACATCAACTTCTACCAGGACCCCTACATCAGCCACTACCACGCGCGCCTCGAAGAGCGCGGCGGCCAGTACGTGCTGACCGATCTCGACAGCCGCAACGGCACCTTCGTGCGCATCCAGGAGCAGGCGCTCCTCGAGCCCGGCGATCACGTCTTCGTCGGCCGGCAGCTCCTGCGCCTCGAAGACGCCTGAGTCACTGCGTCGAGAGCACCCACGCCAGGGTCGCGCCGCCCGCGACGACGACCACGCCGAGCGTGATCCACAACCACCACCGCGTGGCACCGCCGCCTGCACGCGCCGCGACTTGCGCGGTGCTGGTCGGCACGACCTTGTCGGCGACGGTGATCGCCTCGCGCACGAGCGGCGCGTCCGCCAGGGGGGTCGCCGGCGGCGCGGGCGCCGGGCTCTCGACGGCCGGCGTCTTGTTGGTGCCCGGGCGCCCCACCTTGGGGCGCGACAGCGGCTGGGCCGGGCGCGCCGAGGGGTTCTGGCTCGGCTCGGGCAGCGCGTAGGGTCGCGGCGGGCGCGCGTCCCGTGACGACGCCGCCCTCACGCGCAGGCCGAGCTCGCGGCTCATCGACTCGGGGATGGTGTCGCCGAGGCTCATCTCCGCGGTGCCGGCGGTCGCGGCCTTCGACGTGTCCTTGGGTTGTCGCGCGGTGACGAGCTCCTGGGGGTCGGACGCCGCGCCTCCGCCCTCGACCGTCACGACCGGGCCGGCCATGTCGATGGCGCTGACGAGGTCGGAGATCGGGCGCATGTCGACCATCGTCGCGTCGTCGCTGTTCTTCGCCTCGATGCGCTCGCGCCGCTCGGCGGCCAGCTCGCGGTCGATGCGCTCGAGCTCGGCGTGCACGTCGAGCGCCGAGGCCGGGCGCTTCTCGCGGTCCTTCTCGAGGAGGGTCAGGACGAGGCGCTCGAGCGCCTCGGGGATGTCGTCGCGGTGCTCACGCAGCGGCCTGGGCGGCTCGCTGATGTGTTTGGTCACCACCTCGATCGGCGACGGCGCCTCGAAGGGCAGGTGGTCGGTCAGGAGGTGGTAGAGCATCACCCCGATGGCGTAGAGGTCGCTGCGGGCGTCGAGCTTGAGGCCGCGCGCCTGCTCGGGGCTCATGTACTCGGGCGTGCCGCAGACGATCCCGGTGCGCGTCTGGAACGAGCGACGCGAGTTGGGGTTGTTCTCCTCGAGCTTGGCGATGCCGAAGTCGACGACCTTGACGTGATCGCGGACCGTGCGGCGGTCCTCGATCATGATGTTCTCGGGCTTGAGGTCGCGGTGCAGCACGCCGTTGGCGTGGGCCTCGTCGAGGGCCTGGCAGACCTGCTTGACGATGGCGATCAGGCGGCGGTGGTCGATCGGGTATTCGCGCTCGAGCAGGGTCGCGAGATCGATGCCCTGGATGTACTCCATGGCGATGTAGAGCGAGCCGTCGTCGAGGGTCCCGAAGTCCATGATCTGGACGCAGTTGGGATGGTTGAGGCGGCTCGCCGCGCGCGCCTCGCGGTGGAAGCGCTGGATGAGCTCAGGGTCGGTCAGGAGGTGGCGGTGCAGGACCTTGATGACGACGGTCTTGCCGAGCGCGGTCTGCTCGGCCTTGTAGATCGTGCCCATCGCGCCCGAGCCGAGCACCGAGCCGACGAGGTACTTGCCGACGAGGGTCTTGCCGACCAGCGGATCGCCGCTCGTCGGGGAGCGGGTCGTGTCCGTGCCGCAGGACAAGCAGAACCGGTGCGACTCGGGCACTGGGCTTCCGCAGTTCCAACAGGTCTTGGACGCGGCCTTGGGTGCGACGGGTGCGATGGGTCGGGCTCCCGGATTGGTTGCGCGGGGGCAGTGTAGCACAGTTGCGCATGAGCGCGAGCCCCCCCAGTCCGCGTCGGCGGGTCCGGCGCGTGCGCCGCATGGGCACGCACGCCGCTCGCGCCGAAAACGACGAAGGCCGGACCCCGCGAGGGATCCGGCCTCCAGCAGGTCACGGCCGCGGGTGCGACCGGGCCCGGCGAGGGATCAGAAGTAGAAGTGGAAGGAGGTGCCCCACCACGGGGTGATCCCGAACGCGACGTTCACCGCGTCACCGCCGACGTCGATGCCGAGCGCCGTGTGGCCGGCGACCGAGAAGTAGTCGGTGAAGAAGTGCTCGACCCCGAGCACGACGTCGATGATGGTCGCGTCGGCGTCGATGAGCCCGAGGCGCGCGCCGACGCCGGCGTACATGTTGGTGTCGTTGGCGCGCGCGAAGTTGAAGAGCACGCGCAGCCCGAGCCCGAGGCCCGTCTGGCTCTCGGCGGGGCCGTCATCGTCGGGGTCACCTTCGATGCTGAGGCCGAGCAGGGCCTGGATGCCGAGATCGGAGATCCAGTACTTGAGGCTCAAGCCGCCGGGGACCCCGCCGAGGTCCTCGAGCTGGCCGCCGACGCCGAAGCGTCCCTTCATGTCCTTGGCCGCGGCCGTGTCCGCGAGTGCGAGCGGAGCGACCATGGCGAGAGCGAGCGCGAGCTTCTTCATCTTGTCTTCTCCCTGTAGTGAGCTCTGTGGTGTGGTCGTTCGAAGCGCGAGCCGGCGACCTGCCGGTGGGCGTCCGATGCCGCGCATCGTGCGCGTGGGTGACGACCGCGGCGGACGCTAGCGTGTGTGCCGCGCCTGTCAAAAATGTCCGACGCCGGCCTGCCGAGCGGGCGTCCGCTGGGTGCGTAGCCCCGGTCGCGGTGTCGTCGCGTCTCGCGGTGCGGGGCGGTCTTGCAGGCGCTTCGCGCGTTACGCGCCTCGATCACGCGACAACGACGCCGCGCAGGTGCGTGTGCGCCGACGCACCTCGGCAACGGATCACGCACCGCCGCAACCTGCAACACCGCGGCGCTCAGAAGTAGAAGTGGAAGGCCCCGCCGAGGGCGAGCTCGTGGTCGAGCGACGCGTCCTTGGGCGTCGAGATGTTGTAGGCGAAGGTCAGCTGACCCGAGAGCCCGAGCACGTCGGAGACGTGGTACTCGAGGCCGAGCACGGCGTCGAAGTAGACCCATTCGCCACCCCGGTCCTTGCTCTTGCGGAGGAGCGCCGAGAGCCCGCCGCCGACGAAGAGGTTGGTCAGGCGCGTGCGCGTGAGCGCGTAGAGCACGCGCCCTCCCGGTCGCCACTCGACGAAGCCGTGCTCGCCCGGCTTCGACTTCACGGCCGCCATCCCGAAGAGCCCTTGCAGCCCGAGGTGCGAGACCCAGTAGCGCACGCTCACGGTGCTCCCGAGGGGAGCCAGGTCGAGCTGCGCGCCGAGCCCGAGGCGGCCCGTCATGTCGCGCGCGTGTCCCGTGCTCGCGTCGGCCGCGCCGAGCGCCAGCGCCACCGCCAGGGCACACACACCGTTCGCGCGTCGGGTCCTTCTCGCGTGCACGCTCGCACTTACACGGGACAACGGCGGGCCTGTCAAACTTGTCGCTCGGCCTGCTCCGCCGATTCGGGCGCCGCGCGCACCAGCCAGAGCCCGGCCGCCCGATCGTGCAGCGTGCGCCGCTCCGGATCGACCAGCGCCCACCACAGCCCGATCCCGGCGAGCGCCACCGACGGCACCCGCACCAGCGCCCACGCCAGGATCCGCCGGCGCGAGGTCGGCGCGCCGTGCCGGTCGACGAGCGTCACCTGCATGACCCGCTTGCCGGGTGTGCCGCCCGGGAACGCCAGCGGCCACGCGACCTGTACCCCCACCATCAGCATGACCGCCACCACCGCGCGCCCCGGCCGGTCGTGCAGGTAGTCGACCACCTGATCGAAGAGGTTCCAGGGCGCCATCTCGAGCGGCGTCGGATCGGTCGCGACCAGAGCCCAGGTGCCCAACGCCCAGACGGTCAGCGGCACCGCGAGATCGATCAACGTCGCCAGCGCCCGCCGCCACAGCGGCGCCGCGGCGTGGTGCACCGCCTCTCCGGACGCGCTCATCGCACGAAGACCTTCGCCTCGCCCATCGCGCGCTCGAGGTGGCGCGCCTCGCGCTCGCAGAACCCGCGCACCGCCGCGTGCAAGCGCGGCTCGAAGAGCAGGTGCGCCGAGTGCGTCGCGTGCGGCAGGAAGCCCCGCCCGAGCTTGTGCTCCTCACCGCCGGCGCCCGCCTCGAAGCCGCCGATCCCGCGGCGGATGCAGTCCTCGATCGCCGCGTACGCGCAGATCTCGAAGTGCAGGCAGTCGACCTCCGCCAGCGCACCCCAGTAGCGCCCGAAGCGCGTCACCGCCGCACTCCCTCCCGCGCCGCCGACCGCCGGCGTGGCCGGCCTGCTCTCGAGGTTGAGCGAGCCGCCGATCACCGCCCCGTCGCGCGTCGCGATCATCAGCTGCAGATAGGGGCGCATGCGCTGCCACAGGAGCTCGAAGAAGCGCGGGTTCAAGTAGCGCCGCCCCCACGCGAAGCGCCGCACCGTCGCCTGGTAGAAGTCGAACGCCGGTCGTACCAGCGCGTCGGATACCTCCTCGCCGGCGTAGCTCCGGACCTCGACACCCTGCTCCTGCACGCGCCTCCGCTCGCGCCGGATCTGGTTTCGGCGCTTGCTGTCGAAACGCGCGAGGAACGCAGCGAAGTCCGCATAGCCCGCGTTGTCCCAGTGGAACTGACAGCCGAGCCGATGCACGAAGCCGAGCTCTTCCGCGAGGCGCACCTCGGACTCGTCGCAGAAGAGCACGTGCACGCCGGCGCACCCGAGGTCCTGCGCGTGCGCGATCGCCGCCAGCAGCAAGGTCCGCCGCACCTCGCGCGCCGCGCTCTCGCCGAGGTCGGGCGCCACCAGCAGGCGCTCGCCGCCGACCGGCGAGAACGGCGCCGCGACCACCAGCTTCGGGTAGTAGGCGACGCCCATGCGCTCCGACGCGTCCGCCCATGCCCAGTCGTAGACGAACTCGCCCATCGAGTGCGCCTTGACGAAGGTGGGCGCGATCCCGAGCACCTCGTCGTGCGCGCCCTCGACCACCAGGTGCGTCGTCGCCCAACCCGTGCGCGGCGCGAGGCAGCCCGCCTCCTCCAGCGCCGACAGGAACCCGTGATGCACGAACGGCACCGCGCCTCGCCCGACCGCGACCCCGTCCCAGCGCTCGCGTCCGACGTCCTCGACGCTCGCCGCCGCGCGCACGCTCAGGGTCGGCAGCTCGTGCGTCATCGCGGCATCAGCACCCGCTGCCGCAAGAGGTCGGTCGTCGTCTCGGCCAGCCGCTCGACCGCGCCGCGCATCGCGATCCGCTCGCCCACCCGCCCGAGCACCGTCGGTACCTCGTAGGCGAGCTCGTAGTGCACGCGCGTCAAGACGTCGCCCTCGCGCGTGAGCGTCACCGTCTCCACGATCTCGTCGAGCTGCGAGCCGCCCTGCGGCACGACCCGCCACGCGAAGCGCTCCGCCGGCTCGAACGCGGTGACCACCAGCTCGGCCGGCACGGTGTAGCGCTCGAGCGCCAGCGTGGCCCGGTACTGGTTGCCGACGGCCGGCGCCCCGCCGCGCCCGATCGGCTCGGTGTCGGCGATCCACGGGCTCCACGCCTTGCGGTTGGGCAAGTCGACCACCGCCGACCACACCGCCTCGCGCTCGGCGCCGATCACCACCTCGGAGGCGATGCGGATCGTCGACGGCGCCTCGGCCGCCCACATCAGGATCAGCGCCGCCGCCCCGGTGACCAGCCCGAAGAGCCCGCCCAGGACCAGCACCCCCGGTCTGAGCGCGGGCCCCGGCTGACCGTCGGGCCCGACCGCGCGCTGCTCGCGCGGCAACTTCAGGTGCCGCCAGGTCGCGGCCAGGACGAAGGCCGGCAGGATCGCCGGCAGCGCCCACGGCCCCGCGAAGCCCCAGATGAGCGTGGGCACCAGCACCAGCACGCCGAGGATGATCAGGAAGGGCACGAGCATCAGAGCGTCAGCCCCGCCGCGAGGATCGCCGGGAAGACCTCGTTGACGGCTCTCTCGACGTCCTCGGCGAAGTCGATCTCGGTCCACGGCAGGTCGCCGCATGGCACGTAGCCGGCGACCTTCTCCTTCATGAAGCGGTCGAGCGCCGCCTCGTACTCCACACGGTCGAGGCCATCGGCGATCATCGCGTCCATGATCGCGACGAGGCGCACCGAGTCGTGCCGGTCGAGGCGGAAGAAGCCGACGCCTTCGCCGGCGAGGTCCCAGCCGCTCTGGGTCGACGGCTCGCGGCTGCGCGCGATGTGCAGCGCGCGCCCGCCCTTGACGCAGACCATCATCTCCTCGCCGCTCGGCACGCAGGTCTCGTCGATGAGGAAACAGTTGGCGTGCGGCGCGCGCACGAGGCGCTCCATCAGCTCGCGCGGGTAGAGCACGTCGGCGTCCATGATGACGGTGTCGCTGTCGACGAGGTGCGTCCGGGCGGTGTGCAACGACAGGATCGACCCCTTGCGGAACTCGGGGTTCACCTCGAAGCCGACCTCGAAGGGGCGCTCGGCCTGGCGCTGCCACGCGGCGACGGCGTCGCGGATCTGGTCTTCGAGGTAGCCGACGACGATCACGAGGTCCGAGATCTCGGGGATCTGCGAGAGCAGGTCGAGGTGATGCGCGAGCAGCGAGCGCTGGCCGACCTCGACCAGGCACTTGGGGTGGTGGTCGGTGAACGGGCGCAGGCGGTCGCCGACCCCCGCGGCGAGCAGCACCGCGCGGATCGCCCCGCGCCGTTCGGGGGCCGTCGGGAGGGCTTCATAATTCGACATGGACGCTTCGCTGGGCTGAGCCAAAGGGCCTCCGGGGGCAGGAGCTCGGCGGGCATGTAGCAAGCCGCGATCGGGCGGGCAAGCTCGAAGCCGCGTGGGAAGCGGCCTTCGCGCATTCGTGCGCCGTCGCGAATCGCGGTTCGCACTCCGACGGTGACCTCGGGTAGGATGCCGCGCTCGGTGGGCGCGAGCGCACGCCGCTGGCCCGCTGGCCGGGTTCGACTTTCAAAACCGATCGACTCGTCGATTGCACCGGGATCGGGGCAGGGGTACCCCGTCATGCCGGGAATGCCCTACCCACTGGAGGCTCGATGATCCGCTGGCAGCACTGTTTCTGGGGGATGAGCGCCGTCGTCGCGCTCGCGTGCCACGACGACAAGCGCACCGAGACCGGCGCCGGCGATCCCGCCGTCGTGAGCGGCCCCATCGTCAACGGCCAGTTCGAGACCGGCTACGCCCCGGTCGGCGCGCTCACCGCCTGGTTCGGCGGTCAGTACGGCGGCTCCTTCTGCACCGGCACGCTCATCCGCGCCGACTGGGTGCTCACGGCGGCCCACTGCCTCGAGGACACCAACCCGTCCGGCACGCGCTTCTACATCGGCAACGACGCCAACAACCCCAACAGCGGGACCTTCTATCGCTCGCTCGAGTTCAAGATCCACGAGGGCTACGACGACCGCTCGCTCGAGAACGACATCGCGCTCGTGCGCCTGCAGAGCCCGGTCGCAGGCGTGCCGCCGATCCCCTACAACGTGGCGAATCTCAACCCGTACGAGGGGCAAGAGGCGTTCTACGTCGGCTTCGGCGCGGTCGAAGGCATCAACGAGACCGGCTCGGGCGTCAAGCGCTCGACGAGCTTCGCCATCACCCGCGTCTTCCAGCGCGTCTTCGAGAGCGAATACGACGGCACCGGCACCTGCTTCGGCGACTCGGGTGGCCCGGCGCTCCTGTCGATCAACGGCACCCAATCGGTGGTCGGCGTGACCAGCGCCGGCGCGGTCGGCGGCGGCGACCCGTGCCGCACGGCGACGATCAGCACGCGCGTCGACGCCTACGGCACCTGGATCGCCGGCAAGCTCAACGAGCCCGCGCCCAACTGCAACACCAACGCCTCGATCTGCGCCTGCGCCGACGCCTGCCAGGCCAACGGCTCCTGCAACGACGCGCTCTGCCAGACATCGAGCTGCTCGCAGACCTACGACTGCATGGTCGAGTGCGGCGCCAACGCCTCGTGCCAGGAGCAGTGCTTCGAGGGCGCCACCCCCGAGGCGCAGAGCCAGCTCAACGCGCTCTTCACCTGCCTCGAAAACAACTGCGACCCGAACATGAGCGACGCCGACTACGCCCAGTGCGCGCAGAACAGCTGCGGCGCGCAGGCGCAGGCGTGCTTCGGCGGCGGTCCGGTGGCCACCGGCAACGACACCTGCGACGAGGTCTACGACTGCTTCGTCGACTGCACCACCGACGCCTGCTATCAGACCTGCTACGAGGGCGGCACCGCGGACGCGCAGCAGCAGATCGACGCGATGCTGACCTGCTTCGACAGCAGCTGCGGCACGATCGAAGACGAAGACGCCTGGGTCGAGTGCGTGCAGACGAGCTGCGTCAACGAGCTCAACGCCTGCTTCGGCGAAGCCGAGAGCTGCACCCTCACCGGCGGCAGCTGCCCGGCCGGCACCGCCTGTTACCCGACGACGACCGAGGGCTTCAACGGCTGCTTCGACAGCGCCGGCAAGCCCGTCGATGCCCCGTGCAACCCCGACGCGACCGATCTCGAATGCGTCGACGGCGCGGCCTGCGTCGGCCTCGAAGGCGGCGGCGGGATCTGCGCGCGCTTCTGCACCGCGAACAACCAGTGCGGCGCGGCGCCTTGCGACTTCGAGCTCACCGGGATCGCGGGCGTCGGGATCTGCGGCGACGCGGAGACCGAGCCGCCGTGCACTGACGTGGACGCCGACGGGAGCTGCGCCGACGTCGATTGCAACGACAACAACGGCGCCGTGCGTCCGGGCGCGGCCGAGCAGTGCGATAACGGCATCGACGACAACTGCAACGGGCAGACCGACGAGAACTGCGGCTCGACGAGCTGCACCGACGCCGACGCCGACGGCTACTGCAACGACGTCGACTGCAACGACGCCGATCCGACGACCAGCCCGGGCGGGTCCGAGCGGTGCGGTGACGCGACCGACAACAACTGCAACGGCCAGTCCGACGAGGGCTGCGAGAGCTGCACCGACGCCGACGCCGACGGCTACTGCGCGCCGGCCGACTGCAACGATCAGAACGCCAACGTGCACCCGACCGTCGCCGAGACCTGCGGCAACGGCGTCGACGACAACTGCAACGGCCAGATCGACGAGAACTGCGCGGTGAACCCGCAGGGCGGCTCGAGCTCGGGCGGCTGCCAGGGCGGGTCGGCCTTGCCGCTCGGCGTCGCGATGCTCGCGCTGGCGCTGATCCTCGGGCGTCGCCGCCGCGCGTGAGCGCTGGGGCGTTCCTGCAGGTCACGGCGCGGCGTGCCAGCCCGCGTCGACCGGTGTGAGATCGGTGGCGCGGTCGAGCCGCGTCGTGCGCGAGCCCCAGTCGATGGCCGCGCCGTCGGCGGCCCCGTCGTCGCCGAGGTCGACGCACTGGCTCGTGCTCGTCGCGCCGCCGAGCCCCGCGTGCACCAGGAAGACGTGCCCCTCGGGTCCGAGCACGAAGGGCGTCTCGCCGGGGTCGAGGCTCACGTTGGCGGTGCCGCCGGAGACGTCGCTGTCGGAGGCGACGCAGCTGTTCGCCACGCTGCTCGGGCTTCCGGCGTCGAGCACCTGCGCGGCGCCGCTTGGCGCGGTGTTGCCCCACAAGGCGCCGTTGACGAGCGAGAGCACCGCGGTGTGGCGGGCGTAGAGGCCGCCGACCGCGACGGTGGCGCGGTTGTGCGCGAAGGTCGCGTTGACGAAGGTCGCGTCTCCCCCGGAGACGTGCGCGCCACCGCCCTCCTGCGCGTGGTTCAGGTGGAAGAGCGCGTCGAGCACCGAGACCGTGGAGCCGAGGAGCGCGAGCCCGCCGCCGTCGTTGCCGGCGCGGTTCCTGCGAAAGACGACGCCGCGCAGGGTGGGGGTCGACGCGTTCGTGAGGTGCGCGCCGCCGCCGTCGAAGACCGCGCCGTTCTCGTAGAAGTACACGTCGCTCCAGGTGCCGCTGGTGCCGCTCGCGTGGATTCCCCCGCCGCCCAGCGACGCCGCGTTGCGGATGAAGTAGACGGTGTCGAGGTCGAGCGGTGATGCGCCGACGAGGATCGCGCCGCCGCTGGTCGCGCTGTTGCACTCGAAGCGCGTGCGCGCGACGTCCACGGACACCACGGACGGTGCGTGGATCGCCCCGCCGGTGTCGGCGCTGTTGCCGCTGAAGATGGCGTCCTCGAGGGTGACGGTGGCGCCGCCGAAGCTCATCGCGCCGCCGTTCGTGGTGGCGCTGTTGGCGGTGAACGCGACGTCGCTCAGCGCCACCGTGCCGCTGTCGACGCGCATGGCGCCGCCCGTGGTCGCGGCGACGTTGAGCTGCGCCTCGCCGCCGCTCCAGGTGAGCGAGGTGATCGCATAGGCGTAGAGGCCGCCTCCGGTCGAGCTGGTCGCCTGGTTCCGGAGGAGCACGACGTCGACCAGGGTGGCCTCGGCGTTCTCGCCGAGCGCGATCGCGCCGCCGCGCGTGGCGCTGTTGTCGGAGAGCGTGACGCGCGTCGCCTCGAGCAGGCTCTGCGTCGGGCCGATCATCGAGACGGCGCCGCCCTGGAGCGTGGCGTGGTTTTCGGAGATGACCGTGTCGATCAAGATCCAGGTGCCCGTGCCGAGGATACCCGCGCCTTCGACGGCTGTGTTGTCGCGCACGATCGTGTCGCGCAGGACCATGCCCAAAGTCGTGTGGTAGCTCGGCAACCCGAGCACGCCGCCGCCGACCGACGCGTGGTTGTCCTCGATGACGCACGACTCGATGAACATGCGCTGACCGCCCAAAGCCATCCGGATCCCGCCGCCCTCGTCGTCGGTCCCCGCGCCGACCGCGTTGCCGCCGCGCACGGTGACGCTCTGGAGGAGGGCGAGGTGCGCGCCGACGACGACGTGGTAGCTGTCGTCCGCGCTCTTGGTGCCGCTCTGATCGAAGTCGCCCGAGAGGATCGTCTCGGGAAGCGGGAACGGGCGATGGCTCATCGTCGGCTCGCCGCCCGCGAAGCCGCCGAAGACCTTGATGCCGTTCTTCAGCGTGACGACCGGCTGGTTCGCGGCGGCGGCGCGATAGGTGCCGGCCGCGACCCAGATCATGTCGGCGTTCGAGCCGGCGTCGACCGCGCCCTGGATCGTCGAAAACGCCGTCGCCCAGCTCTTGCCGTCGGGGGTCTCGGCGGTCGAGGCGGCGTCGACGAACCAGACGCAGGCGAAGTCGGACACGCCGTTGCAGCCGTCGGCGACGCCGTTGCCGCAGATCTCGGGTGGGCCGTCGTAGACGCAGCCGAACGGCGTGCAGACGTCGATCGTGCACGGCTCGTCGTCGTCGCAGTCGGCGTCGTTCTCGCAGGTCGGGCACCAGCGCGTGAACGTGCAGCCGTCGGTCGCATGGCACGTGTCGGTCGTGCACGGGTCGTCGTCGTCGCAGGTGATGGGATCCGCCGCGACGCAGCTCGCGCCGAAGCCGTCGGCGTCGGGCACGCACACGGTCGGCGTGCACGCGTCGAGCGGCGCGCACGCGAGCGGCGTGAACGCGCAGGTGCCGCCCCCCCGGCACGCGCCGACCACGCACGGGTCCGCCGCGGCGCACTCACCATCGACCGTGCACTCGCCCGGGCTCGTGTCGACGCAGCCGAGCGTCGGGTCGCAGAAGTCGGCGGTGCACGCGTCGCCGTCGTCGCACGAGCGCGGCGTGCCGCCCGTACAGTTGCCCTGCGCGTTGCAGGTCTTGTCGACGGTGCAGAGCGCGCCGTCATCGCACGGCCCGGAGGTCACGCGCGTCTGGAAGCAGCCGTCGCCGGTGCACACGCCGGCGCGGCAGACGCCGTCGGGGCAGAGCTCGTGGTCATAGTCGAAGTCGCACTGGCCGTCGGCGCAGACCGGTGAGGTGCACGCGCTCGCGTCGTCGTTGCAGTCGGCGACCGACTCGCAGCAGATGGCGTCGGGGATCGGCGTGAAGGTGCAGCCGCTGCCGGGCTCGCACGTATCATCGGTGCAGTCGTCGTCGTCGTCGCAAACGACCGGCGTGCCGCCGCTGCAGGCGCCGGAGCCATCGCAGGTCTTGTCGCTCATGCAGGGGTCGCCGTCGTCGCACGCGCCGGAGGTCACGAGGGTGGAGTCGCAGCCGGTGAGCGTACAGGTGCCGGCGCGGCAGACGTCGTCGGGGCAGCGCGTGTGATCGAGGTCGTGCACGCAGCGGTTGTTCGGCGCGCAGCGCGCGACGGTGCACGCGATGCCGTCGTCGGCGCAGCCGTTGTCGTTGACGCAGCACGCGGCGATGGCGCTGTGCGAGCAGCCGGTCAGCGGGTTGCACGTGTCGTTGGTGCATGGGTTGTTGTCGTCGCAGTTGGTCGCGGCGCCGGGCGTGCATGCGCCCGCGCCCCCGCAGAGATCGCCGGTGGTGCACGCGTTGCCGTCGTCGCAGGCCGCGTTCGGGGTGAGCGTCTGCGCGCAACCGGTCGCGGTGCACGCGGTCGTGCGGCACGGACCGCCCGGACAGAGCGCGTCGTCGGGCACGTGTGCGCAGGTGTTGCCGAGGCAGCTCGCGGTGGTGCACGCGACGCCGTCGTCGGCGCAGTCGGCGGGGGTGTTGCAGCAGAGCGGGTCGGGCGTGGGGGTGTTGCTGCACTCACCGGTCGTTGGTTCGCAGGCGTCGGTCGTGCACGCGTCCCCGTCGGCGCAGTTCTTGTTCGTGCCGCCGGCGCAGTTGCCGAAGAGGTTGCAGATCGTGCCGACGGTGCACGCGTTGCCGTCGTCGCACGGGCCGGAGATGACCGGCGTCTGCGCGCAGCCCGAGAGCGTGCAGGTGCCCTTCCTGCAGGTGTCGGCGGGGCAGCTCGTGTGATCGAGGTTCTGGGTGCAGCGGTTCTCGATGCACCTGACGCGCGTGCATTCGACGCCGTCGTCGCCGCAGTCGAAGTCGTCGTTGCAGCAGAGCGGATCGGTCGACGGCTCATGCATGCAGCCGATGGCGCGCGCGCAGCTGTCGACGGTGCAGGCGTCGCCGTCGTCGCAGGCGAGCGCGCCGGAGCCCGCGCAGTTGCGCGCCTGGCAGAGGTCGAGCGTGGTGCAGGCGTTGTCGTCGTCACAGAGCTCGTTGAGACAGCTCAGGTCGTCGCAGTCGGTGTCGCCGTCGAGATCGTCGTCGAGGCCGTTGGCGCAGGCGATCTCCTCGAGCTGGCAGTCGCTGCCGGGCGCGAGCATCAGGTGCGCGCCCGAGGTCTGGCCGGCGATGACGTAGAAGGTGGTCGCGCCGCAGAGGATGGTCTCGCCGTCATGGCCCAGCGCGCGCGCGACAAGCGCCCAGTGGCCGGCGTCGAGGAAGACGATCGCGGTGGCGATCGGACCGATCGGCGCGATGGTCTGCTCGACCTTGAGAGCGAGCGCGGGCTCGACGAAGGTGAGCTCGAGGCTCGCGAGCGCGACCGGGCTCTCGGTGAGCGCGGCCAGCGAGAGCTCTACCGAGCCCTGAGCGGGCGGCGCGGGCGGGGCCTCGGCGGAGCACGCGGCCATGACCAGGACGGCCGCGAGCCAGGCGCTCGGGAAGCTACGTGTCATTCGTCGACCGGCGAAGTCGCGAGCCAGCGCTTGCCGTTCTTGTCGACGACGATCATCTGCCAGGTCGCCTCGGCGTCCGTCTTGAAGACGGCGAAGCCCTTGTAAGGCGCGAGATCAATTGTGGATTGGGAAAAGGTATCACCGTCGGCGTCGGCGACGACCCGCTTGGTGACGTGCCCCCACGAACGCCGATCCATCGAAGAGGCGTAGGCGAGGTTGACCCATTCGTTGGACGTGCCACCCCCATGCAGCCAGATGTGATAGGTGCCGAGGTCCTGCATGACGAAGATGTTGGCGGGAGTGCTGGACGTAGGTCCTTTGGAGACCCAGAGCGCGTCCAGAATAGGCGCCAAGTCTGCCTGCTCGATCGCGTGCGAGAGCGTGTCCCCGCTCACGATGGAGCCATCCTCGTCGAGGTAGGGTGGGAACAGAGTCCACGACGCACCGGACTCCGAGAAGCTCCGAGTGACTCCGAGCCGCCGACTGTTGGCTCCGAGGACTCGTCGCGTGGCGCAGAAGACATTGAGCTGGTTGTCGATGACGGTCTGGCACGGGCCCACCGTGTCGACAGCCGTGTAGCTGTTGGTCCACTGCCACAGCTGAGGGGTGATGGGGAACGAGGCCCAGGGGCGGAAATCAGCTTCTTCAGCGTCGCTGCGACGGATCTCGAGGGTCCCGTACGCGACACGGGCCACGAAGAGCGCTCCCCCGGCGGCCGTGAGCGTGTCGTTCGAGTTCATCGTGTTCAGGCCGGAGACCGGCTCGAAGTCAGCGCTGTCTCCGAGAAGGGCCAGCGGCGTCATGGCGCGACCGAGCCGCTGGTGGGTGCTATATCCAGACCCGCGCTGGACGAGGACGACGTACTCGATCTGGGCGCCACCCGCTCCCGAGACGACTCGCTGCGTACCGCTGAGCCATGTGACGGGATCGGCGTCATCACTCGTGAACTCGGTCAGCAGGAACAGGTCCGGCCGCTTCGCCAGCTCCGCGACCACCTGCACCGCGCCCGAGGGCTCGAGCACGACCGTCACGGAGGTGGTCTGACCCTGGAGCACGGCGACGCCGCTGGTCGTGCCCTTGAGGAAGACTTGGCCGTTGCTGTCGCGGATCTCGATCGTCACGCGATAGACCGCTTCGGGCACGAAGACCTGGTCGATCACGAAGAGCGCGCCTTCGAGCGGGCGCTCCTTGATGACGAAGTTGTTCGCCGCGGGGCTCGAGGTGCGGTCGACGATGAGCTTCACCATCGCGCCGACCGCGACCGAGTCGAGGCCCGAGACGTTGATCACCATCGTGCCGGCGCCGAGCTGATCGATGACGTTGTTGTCGTCGGGCGCGACCTCGTCGGCGCACGCGGCGGCGACGAAAGGCACGAGGAAGAGACAGAGGAAGCGGTTCATCGGGGCACCTCCAGGGAGCGGGCGTGGCGGCGGAGCAGCGCGGCGAGACACAGGATCAAAAAGAGAATGTCGGCGGATGGACCACCGGAAGCGTCGCAGCCGCATCCGGAGTCGCGCGCGGCTGCCTCCTCGACGAGCTCGGGCGGCGCGTCGGGCTCGGGCTCGGTCGACTCGGGATCGGGCTCGATCGGCTCGGGGCCCCCATCGGAGTCGTCGGGCTCCACCGGATCGGGCTCGGGATCGGGCTCCACGTCTTCGACGGGCTCGACCGTCTCGACGGGCTCGGGGTCTTCGTCGGCGATCGTCTCGGGATCGAGATCGAGGATGACGCCGTCGATGTCGTCCTCGCCGATGGCGACCGGGTTGTCCGCGAACGCGACCGGCTCGAAGCCGAAGTCGGGCTCGCGATCGAGGTCCGCGTCGGGGAACGCATAGAACCAGGCCGCGCCGAGGCCCGGCGGATAGGCGCGCTCGAACGGGCCGGCTCGCACGAGACCGAAGTCGTCGAGCACCTGGGATTGATCGATCGGTCCGTCGAAGACGCGCACCCAGACGATGCCCGGACAGGTGCGGCAGATCACCTCGCCGCCGACCGTGACGCGCGGTGGCGCGATCACCTCGAGCGTCAGATCGATGCCGCCGACCGACGCGCCGTCCAGCGCGACCGGGTTGTCCGGATACGCGACGAGCCCGGTCGACACGTCGGGCTCGCCGTCGAAGTCCGCGTCCGCGAAGGCGGCGACCCAGACCTCGGCCGCGTCGGGCAGCGGTATCGCCCACGAGCCGGGCGCGGTCAGCCACACGCGATCGAGGAGCGCCCCCTCGGGCGGACCCGGCGCCGCGAAGAGCGCGACCGCGACGTGGCCCGCGCAGCCATCGCACGCGACCGTGCCGGAGATCGTCGGACCGACCGGCAGCGCGCCGAGATCGACGTCGACGCCGGCGACGTGGCTCGTGCCGATCGCGATCGGGTTGTCGGCCGCGGGCACCTCGTCGCCGCCTGCGTCGGGCTGCCCGTCGAGATCCGCGTCGCGCCAGGCGAAGACCGAGACCTCGCCGATCGCCTCGGGCACGAGCAGCGTGTACGGCCCGGGCGCCACGAGCCACAGGCTCGCGAGGGTCCCGCCGGAGCCGTCGCGCGCCGCGAGCCCGATCGGCCCGGCGCAGTCGGCGCAGGTCACCACTCCGCTCACCGCGACGACGCCGTCGGGGATCACGCCGAGGTCGATCCTCAAGCCCGTGACGTCCGCGGTCGCGACCGTGACCGGGCTCGGCACTGCCTCGACCTCGGGCGCGCCGTCGGACGCACGCGCGAAGACCCGCACCCGCCCCGCGTGCTCGGGCACGACCAGCATGAACGCGCCGGGCGCGACGAGCCCGCGCCGATCGAGCGCCACCCGGCCGAGGGCGTCGTCGCCGCGCGCCTCGATCCAGATGATCTCGCGGCAGCCCGTGCAGCTCAGCGTGCCGCGGAGCTCGACCGCGCCCGGCGCGGCCGGCGCCGCGAGGGTGAGCGCCACGCCGCCGACCGGGCTCGTGTCGATCGCGATCGGGTTGCCCGCGTACGCGACGAGGTCGCTGCCGAGGTCGGGCACCCCATCGAGGTCTGCGTCGAGGAAACCGTACAACCAGACCTCGCCGAGGCCCTCGGGCAGCCTCACGCTGAAGGCCCCCGGGGCCTCGAGCCACCACCGCTCGAGCAGCGGCCCGTCCGGTGCGCCCGGCGGCCCGAGCAAGACGAGGCCGATCGGCGGCGTGCAGCCCGCGCAGCCGACGGTGCCCGAGAGCACGACCCCGCTCGTCGGCAGCGTCTCGAGCGTGAGGTCGAGCCCGCCGACGTCGCTCGTCGCGACCGTGATCGGGCTCGCCGTGACCATCGCCGTCCCGAGGTCGGGCACCCGATCGAAGTCGCCGTCGCGCATGGCCGACACCCAGAGCTCGCCCGCGCGCTCGGGCACATCGATCTGCCACGCTCCGGGCGCGGTGAGCCAGAAGCCGTCGAAGAGCGCGCCGCCGTCGGGCCCCGGCGCCTCGTGGAAGACGACCGCGATCGCCCCGTCGCAGTCCGTGCAGGTGACCGTGCCGCTCACGCTGACGACCGGCAGCTCGGGCGTCACGAGCGTAACGATCCCGACGTCGACCGGCCCGGCGCCGACCTCGTACGGGTTGTCCGCGGCCTCGCCGAAGGCCGCTCCGGGCGCCGGCACACCTTCGAGGCCAGGATCGTCGAAGGCGAACACCCAGACCGGTCCGACACCCTCGGGCACCTCGAGCACGAACGCACCCGGGGCCGCGAGCCAGCGCAGGTCGAGCACCGCAGCCGCCTCGACCGCATCTCCGGCGAAGGCCCCGACCGCGATCGGGCCGGTACACCCGGCGCACGTGAGCTGGCCGCTCAGCTCGACGGCGCGCGCGGTCGCGCTCGTCGCGAAGAACGAGATGATGCACGCGGCTCGGAACCAGCGCAGCACGTCGTGCAGCTCCCCCCGCACCGTGATGCGGGAACACGAGTCTTGGACGGATCGGATGGGCGCACTGTACCACCCGCGCGCGCGCTTCATCAAGGTCGAGCGCTCCGGCGATCGCGGGCAGCGACACCGGCGGTCGTCGAACGGCCTTGTCGCGCACCCTCAAACGCACCATAGTCCTGCGGTCATGACGCCTCCCTCTCGCGCCTCGTCGTTTCTGCAGCGTGTCGCCGCCTGGCCCTGGGCGGGGATCCTCTTCGGTGTCTTCATCGTCGCGATGATGGTCGTCGTCGCCGACGAGGCGCTCGCGCGCTCGGGCGGCTCCGGCGGCGGTGGCTTCGGCGGACGCGGCGGCGGCGGCTTCGGCGGTCGCGGTGGCGGCGGCTTCGGCGGCGGCGGCGGCTTCTTCTTCTGCGGCTACATGAGCCCGCAGACCATCATGGTGATCTTCTTCGTGATGGCGGTGATGGCGCTGGTGCAGTGGGCGCTCAAGCGCGCCAAGGACAAGGCCCGCGTCTATCGCCTGCGCTTCGGGATCGGCCACCCCGGCGATCGCCCTTGGGAGGAGCTCGAGGCGATCGTGCGCCGCTCGAGCTTCGACACCCCCGACCAGCTCGCCGCCTACGTGCGCAACGTCTCGCTCTACCTGCGCCGCAAGTCGAACAAGATCACCCACGCCTCGATCCTCGCCAGCGGCAAGGTCAACCCCGCCGACGCCGAGCAGCGCTTCCGCGCGCTCACCACCGAGGCGCGCGCGACCTTCGACCGCGAGGTGCTGCGCGTCGAGGGTCCGAAAAAGGCGATCGAGAACAAGCGCGAGGCCAAGCGCAAGGACGAGCTCACCGACGAAGACGGCGACTTCGGCATCAACGAGTTCTTCGTCGTCACCATGGTGATCGGCGTCGACAACAACGTGCCCGAGCTGCCGCAGCACATCGCCTCGCCGCAGGACCTGCGCTTCGTGCTCGAGCGCCTCGGCGGCCTGTCCGCGCCCTTCGTGCTCGCGGCCGAGGTGATCTGGACCCCGGCCGCCGAGAGCGACATCCTGCCGGCCGAAGAGACGATGATGACCTTCCCCGACCTGATGGAGGTCGCTTAGTCCGTGTCACGCGGGCGGCCACGAGGGCCGCCCCAAGTTGGCCCAAGGGGCGGTTCAGCCGAGGTGCGGGATGTCGACGCCGCGCGCCTTCGCGACCGCGATCGCCTCCTCGTAGCCCGCGTCGGCGTGGCGCATCACGCCCAGCGCCGGATCGGACCTCAAGACGCGCGCGAGGCGCCGCTCGGCCTCGGGCGTGCCGTCGGCGACGATCACCACCCCGGCGTGCTCCGAGTAGCCGATCCCGACGCCACCGCCGCCGTGCACGCTCACCCAGCTCGCGCCGTTGACCGCGTTGGCGAGCGCGTTGAGGATCGGCCAGTCGGCGATCGCGTCCGAGCCGTCCTTCATGTCCTCGGTCTCGCGGTTGGGGCTCGCCACGCTGCCGGCGTCGAGATGGTCGCGCCCGATCACGATCGGCGCCTTCACCCGGCCGTCGCGAACGAGGTCGTTGAAGAGCTTGCCGGCCTTGTCGCGCTCGCCGTAGCCGAGCCAGCAGATCCGCGCCGGCAGTCCCTGGAACTGCACGCGCTCCTTGGCCAGCGTGAGCCAGCGTCGCAGGTGCTCGTCTTCGGGGAAGAGCTCGAGGAGCGCCTTGTCGGTCGTGTAGATGTCCTCGGGATCGCCCGAGAGCGCCGCCCAGCGGAACGGCCCCTTGCCTTCGCAGAAGAGCGGCCGGATGTACGCCGGCACGAACCCGGGGAACGCCCGCTCGACCCCCGCGAGCCCGCCTTCGACCGCGCGCGCGCGGATGTTGTTGCCGTAGTCGAAGACCTCGGCCCCGGCGTCGCGGTGCGCGATCATCTGCTCGACGTGGCGCACCACCGTGCGATACGCCGCCTCCATGTAGGCCTTGCGGTCGCTCGCCCGCAGCCCGAGCGCCTCCCGATACGACATGCCGTCGGGCACGTAGCCCTTGTGCATGTCGTGCGCGCTGGTCTGGTCGGTGACGATGTCGACCTTCACCCCGCGCCTCAAGAGCGCGTCGTGCAGCTCGGTCGCGTTGCACTCGACCGCGATCGAGGTCGCCAGCCCCTGGTTCTTCGCCGCCAGCGCGCGCGCGATCCCGTCGTCGAGATCGTAGGCGACCGCGTCGAGGTAGCGCGTCTCGAGGCGCTTGCCGATGCGCGCGCGATCGACCTCGGCCACGAGGCACACCCCGCCGTTCATCGTCACCGCCAGCGGCTGCGCGCCGCCCATGCCGCCGAGCCCCGCCGTCACCGTCAGCGTGCCGCGCAGGCTCCCCCCGAAGCGCCGTCGCGCGATCGCGCCGAAGGTCTCGAAGGTGCCTTGCAGGATCCCCTGCGTGCCGATGTAGATCCACGAGCCGGCCGTCATCTGGCCGTACATCGTGAGCCCCTTCTGCTCGAGATCCCAGAACACCTCCGGCGTCGCCCAGCGCGGCACGAAGAGGCTGTTGGCGATGAGCACGCGCGGCGCGTCGCGATGGGTCTTGACGACGCCGACGCACTTGCCGGATTGCACCAGCATCGTCTCGTCGTCCTCGAGCCGTCGCAGGGTCGCGATGATCACCTCGAGGCACTCGCGGTTGCGCGCCGCCTTGCCGTTGCCGCCATAGACGATCAGCTCGTCGGGGTTCTCGCCGACCGCCGGATCGAGGTTGTTGAGCAGCATGCGCAGCGCCGCCTCCTGCACCCAACCTCGACACGTCAACTCCGCGCCCCGCGGCGCGCCTTGCCCTGGCATCATGACTGCGACTCCTCCGTCGATCCGGTCACGGCTCCTTCGGCGCTCTGGATCGACTCCAGCACGATCATCAAGCCCGTCCCCAAGAGCGCACCCGCCGTGTCGGCCACGCCATCCCATACCTCGCTCGACCGATGGGGTACGAGCCCCTGCAAGAGCTCGACGCCGAAGCCCCACAGCGCCAGCGCGCCCACGACGAGCAGCGCCCGCCGCGCGCGCGACCCCTTCACCGTGCGGCGCAGCGCGGGCCACACCGCGACCGCCAGCACGAACCACGCGCCCGCGTGCGCGAGCTTGTCGAAGTGCGCCCACCGCGGCGCCACGACCTGCGGCGCGCCCGGCCACAACATCACCACGCTCACCCCGACGAACGCGACAACCGCCAGCGCCCACGCCCGCCGCCTCGTGCTCCGCATCCGCTCGGCCCCGGCGCCGTTCACATCTTGTACTTGCCGAAGTCTTCGGGGCTGAGATCCTCGAGCTTCACGTCGTCGGCGAAGAACGAGCGCGGCCCCTTGTCGGCCTCGACCCCTTCCTGCGCCGGGGCCGCCTTGCCCTTCTTGTCCTTCGCGCCCGCCTCGCGCTCACCCTCGGCCCCGCCGCTCTCGCTCTCCTCGGGCGCCAGCGCGCCCGCCTCGGCGATCACCTCGCGCGCCACCGCGATCGGCGCCTCCGTGCGCAACGCCAGCGCGATCGCGTCCGACGGCCGCGAGTCGAGCACCAGCTCGCCGCCGTGCTCGTCGACGACCCGGATCTCCGCGTAGAAGGTCCCACCCTCCAGGCGCGTGACCACGATCCCCGCCACCCGGCACTGCACCGCGTCGAGCACCGACACGACCAGGTCGTGCGTCATCGGGCGCGGCATCTTCACGCCCGCCAGCACCGTCGCGATCGCCGTCGCCTCCAGCCCGCCGATGAAGATCGGCACGTACAAGCGCGGCTCCTCGATGCCGCGCAGGATGACGACGGGCACCTGCGAGCTCGGGTCGATCACGACCCCGCCCACCCGCATCGCCACCACATCGCTCGCACCCCGGCCGGACATGCGAGCTTCCTACCATTTGTGGCGGCTCGCGTCACGCCGCGGCCCGTTATGGGCGCGCACGACCAGCCCCGCGATCACTTCGCGCGCCGCACCGCGACCTGCACGCACGAGCCGGCGTCCTTTTCGTAGCCGAACTTGAAGCCGAGCGGCTTGACGTCCTTGCGCTTGCGATACGCATCGGCGAGCTCGCGCTGCACGCCCTCGGTCCAGAGCTTGTGCGCGCGCTGGAAGCGCCCGTAGAGCGTGACGTCGAAGTGCTTGCCGAGGTCCTTGTAGTCGAGGCCGGTCTCGTCCTGCACGACCAGCGGCGCGCTCTCGAGCAGGATCTCGCGGAAGGTCGAGAAGAACGACTTCTGCAGGAGGTGCGAGGCCGCCTTGGTGAAGACCTTGTGCGCGCTCACGCCTGCGAGCCACGTCCTGGCCGCGGGATTCTTCTTCAGGTAGTCGTCGGAGAGATCCACCCACACGTAGTCGACCAGCACCTTGCGCCCGTCACGCTCGAGCGTGAGCCGCACCGAGTCCCAGGTCGCGATCGCATCGGCCGGGCCCGGGTGGCGCTCGACGTCGCTGCCTTCGGCGTTGATGCGGATCGGCTCGACCTCTTTCACCTCGAAGCCCCCGGCGGCCGCGAACGCCATCAGCACCGGCGTGATCCCTTCGAGGGTCTTGCCCTTGCCGGTGTCGGCCTTGAGGTCGTCGGTGCGGAAGAACCCGCGCCGCGCGAAGTCGACCCAGCCGCGCTCGAACATGTCGAGGTAGTCGTCGAGCTCGTCGGGCTTCATCTCCCCGAGCGCCGGCACGCGCCCACCGGTCTGCAGCGCGACCAGCACGTAGCGGCCCGCCTCCGGGAAGAGCTGCACCGCGGTCGGCAGGTCGGGTCCGGCGAACGGGTAGAAGATCGTCTCGCCCGCCGCGTGCGGCAGCTCGCTCGCCGCCCACTTCGTCATCGGCGCGCCGATCGCCTTGATGTAGCGCGCCCACTTGCTGCTCGCCGACTTCGCGAACTCGGCGATGCGCTTTTCCTCGCCCGGCTCGTCGGCGACGCCGGTCGTCTCGAGCCCGGCCAGTACGCGCGCCACCGCGTCGGGGCTCGCGCTCTCGGCGCGCGCGGCGCCGGACGCCACCAACAGCGCCGCCAACGACAGGAACGAACCAAGCTTCGTCTCGAATCTTGCCATGATCTGACCTCGTGCTTGCGCGCCCTCAACGCGCGGGCCGCGCGCATCGTTCCCGATCGACGTCGCATCGACCGATCGGCCGCGACCCTACGTCGAGGTCGTGCACCTCGCCACTACCTCGACTCCTCGTGCTCGACCTCGACCACCGCCAGGCCGCCGTCGGCCTCGGCCAGCGAGAGCGCGCCCGCCTCCCCGCCGCCAGCGCGCGCCTGGATCTGCAGGATCGCCTCCTTGGCCGCGCCGGCCGACGCGATCGCGAACGCGAAGAAGCGATCGCGCAGCGGCACCAGCGCCGGCACCGCCGCCAGGCTGCCGACCTTGCCGAGCGAGCGGATCGCGGCGAGCTTGACGTCTTCGTTTTCGTGGTCGACCAGCCTGAGCAGCGTCTCCTCCGCGTCGGCGTGCGGAGCCATGCCGAGCGCCGCCGCCAGCGCGGACAAGAGCCCGATCGGCACGACGCCGTTGGCGAGCTGAGCGAGGAGCCCGTCGAGCGCCGGCGCGATCGACTCAGCGTGCCCGAGTCGGACCGCTGCCATCAGCGCCTGCGCGCGATGCTCGGGGTCGACGAACCCGTCCAACGCGATGTCCGTCAGAAGCCGGGTGTCCCCGAGTGTAGTCGCGGCGACGAGGCGCACGCCGGCGTCAGCGTCACCACGTGCCACGTCGAGCGCCCTGTCGAGCGCGGCGCTGCCCCCGTGGTGGGCGATGAGATACTGGAGGCTGACCTTGCGCGCCGAGGCGATCACGTCATCGCTCACGCGCGCGCAGAGGCGATCGGGCACCGAGTGCAACGCGCGCCGTGTCGCGTCCGCGAGCGTCGCTCCACGCCGCAGCGCGCCCTCGAGCACCGCCGCGTCGCCGATCCGGCGCTGCACGAGGAGCGTCCAGGTGCCATCCTTGAGGTGCCAGCCGCTCACGACGGAGTCCTTCAGGCGCGCGCGCATCTCGTCGTCGAGCAGCGCGAGCGCGAGCCCCTCGTCGCCGGTCACGCGCACCTCGGTGTCGAAGCTCGCATCGCCGGTCTTGATGTCCTCGGTCAGGCGCGAGAAGAAGCCCTCCCTGCCGATCGAGAGCCCGCCGGGAAGCTCGCCCATCGCGCGAAAGCGCGTGAAGATCCGCCGGTTCTTGCCCGAGCCGCGCTTGATGACGTCCATGCGCACCTCGCTCTCGCCGAGGCGGCCGCCGTAGTCCATCGGGCCGTAGTGATCGAGCCCGAGCTCGGTTGCGACCTGGCTCCACGCGCGCCTGCGGTTGGCCCCGCCGACCGCCTCGATGGCGATGAAGGCCCCGAGGCAGACCAGCCCGACCACGAAGATCACGACACCGCCGTCGGCGACGAGCGGCACCTCACGCGCAGCCACGACGCCGAGATGACCGACCTCGATCACACCACCAGCTCACGCAGGAGGCGGATCGTCTCCGACTCCTCGGGATCGATGCGCCCGTCGGCGGTGATCACCTCGAGGAAGGCCTCGAGGAAGGCCGCGCGATGTTCGTTGGGGATCTCGTACGGGTCGAAGTCCGGCGGCGGCTCGCGCAGCCAGCTCTCGACCTCGCTCAGATCCGTGCCCGGCAGCGCGAGCTGCGTCGCCAGCTCGAAGACGACCTGGCGCTCGGCGTCGTGGATCTCGAGGTCGGCCCAGGCCGCGATACAGGCCATCTGCACGAGTTTCTTGCGCGTGGTCGGACTCATCGTGTCGACGTTCAATTCGGGCGCTCCTCACTGCGAGACGCATCCCGGATAGCACGAGCGCGCGGCGCGGTCATGCGACCACGGCTCACGGCAGGATCACGATGGTGTCGCGCACGCCGAGCCGCGCCCAGAGCACGTCGATCGCCTCGTTGTCGAGCGCCGCGCAGCCGAGCGTCCAGTCGCTGTCGCCGCCTTCGCCGTGGATCTCGATCCAGCCACCGAGCCCGGTGCTCTGGGGCGGCGTGCCGCACTGATCCTGCGCCTGATCGATCGCGCTCTTCTGCGCCTGGGTGATGATCCCGCCCGCGATCCCGCGCGTCGCGTCGGCCTTGTCGGGGTAGGAGACGAGGAAGGCCTTGTAGTAGTCCGAGTTCGGCACGAGCTGTGGGATGTAGAACACCCCCTCGGGCGTCTTGCCGTCGCCCTCGACCTGCTTGTCGCCGATCGGCGCGAAGCCGAGGCCCATCTGGTAGCTCTCGACCAGGCTGCCGCGGTTGCAGAGCGCGAGGTTGCGCGCCGACTTGCGCAGGACGACGTAGTCGTCGGGGCTCGTGTCGCAGCGCGAGAGGCCGTCGCCGCCGTCGCCCCAGGCGCTCAGGCAGTCGGCGGCGCCGACGCTGGGGTTCCAACTCGGCGCGTTGTCGGTCGGCCAGCAGGTGGCGTCGATGTCGCACGCGTAGCCCTCGGCCTCGCGGCACTCGGAGTCGCGCTGGCAGTCCTGCAGGCAGAACGTCTCGCCGCCCGAGAAGCCGTAGCAGGTCGAGCCGTCGGGGCAGCCGGTCGTGTCGCAGTAGCTCTTGGTGCAGTAGCCGCCGGGCAGGCTCATGCAGCTGCGGTGGGCGCAGTCGGCGGCGGTGTTGCACGACTCGCCGACGTCGTCGGCCGGCTCGGGCTCGCCTGGCCAGCGCTGGATCGGCTCGGGCAGACAGACCGGGAAGATGCTCTGCGCCTGGCCGTGGCGCGAGCGCAACACGCACGCGTAGCCGGGGCGACAGCCGGTCTCGGACTTCTGGAAGTCGCACTCGGCGACGCAGCGCGGCGCGCCGTTCGCGCTGATGCAGCGCGTCGTCGTGAACGGCGTGGCCGCGCCGGTGTCGGCGTCGGGGCAGATCCACGCCCCCGAGGTCGTGCTCTGGCGGCAGCTCTGCGTGCAGAAGCCGTTGGGGAAGCCGCTCGAGACGCACTGCTCGGCCTCGTTGAAGGCCGGGTGATCGCAGTCGGCGCTCGACTCGCACGCGCCGCCGATCCACGACGCGTTGAGGCCGTCGTCGATCGGATCCGGATCGGGTCCGACGTCGGTCTCGGCGGTGTCTTGCGGCGTGCTCGTGTCCGTGACGGTATCCGCGGGCGTGCTCGTGTCCGTGTCCGTGACCGTATCCGCGGGCGTGCTCGTGTCCGCGACCGTATCCGCGGGCGCGCTCGTGTCCTGCGGCGCGCTCGTGTCCGCGGGCGTGCTCGTGTCCTGCGGCGCGCTCGTGTCCTCGGGCGTGCTCGTATCCGGCGGCGCGCTCGTATCCGGCGGCGTGCTCGTGTCCGGCGGCGCGCTGGTGTCCGACGGCGTGCTCGTGTCCTCGGGCGTGCTCGTCTCGGTCCCGCTCGCGTCGCCGCCGGTCTCGAAGAGCGGCACGGTGTCGCCCGGATCGACGGTGTCGGTGCCGGAGGTGATCGGATCGTCGCCGCAGCCCGCGAGGGCGAGCCCCACGGCGACCACGGCGATCAAGGTGACGAGGTTCGTGCGACGCGCCATCAGGTATTGGTATCGCGCTCGGGCATCGTGCGGAAGACCCAATCCCAGATCGGCGTCGAGACTCCGAAGCCGTGATGGTGCGACTTGAAGTGGTGCAGCATGTGGTGCTTCTTCAGGTACTTGCCGTAGCGGCTCTTCGCCTTGCCGACGTGCGTCCAGAAGTGCGTCGTGTCGTACCAGACGTAGCCGCCGACGAAGCCCGCATAGAACGGCAGCGCGTGCGCCGTGCCGAAGAGCGCCTGGAACAGGAACCACATCGGGATCGCCACGACGAGCGACGCGCCCGGCGGCATCACCTGACGGCCCTCGTCGTTGGGGTACATGTGGTGGATGCCGTGCAGGAAGTAGTGCACCTTCTCGATGCCGCGCCAATGGAAGACCTCGCGGTGCATCCAGTACTCGAAGAAGGTCCAGAAGAAGACCCCGCCCAGGGTGAGCCCCGCGATCGCCGGAAACGACAGCGCGTAGGAGACCACGGCGAGCACGAGGCAGAGGATGACGATGGGCGAGTAGAGGAAGAGCGGCACGAGCCCGTGACAGCTCGAGAACTTCTCGAGGAAGTCGCTCTTGAACTGGCGGCCCTTGCCGCGCACGTCGATCTCGTAGTCGCCGACCCGCTTGGTGAAGTTCCCGGTCGCTTGCGTCATGGCTTGGGCCCCCTCGTGCACCGCGTTGAGTCGTTGGGGGCGGGACTATAGGGGGCGATCGGGTCTTGGCAAGCGCTTGGTCACTCCGGGGCGCAAGCCCCCGAGTTCACGGACCTCACCGCGTACCGAGCGGGCGCTCGCCCGCTCGCTGTGCGGAGCTGCGAACGGATCGTCGCAGTGCCGCCGCGGCGCGAGCGCGGACCTACGCCGCGGGGCGTGCGACCGGCCGCGTGACCGGGCCGCGCCGCTCGGCTTCCGCGACGAGGCGCTCGGCCTCGGCGTGCTGGAGCGCCGCACCGGAGCGGCTCGCGCCCAGGCCCTTGGCGGTGTGACCGAGCGTGATGAGCGCGCCGTTCCACCAGGCCCACGCCGCGTAGTGGCGCGTGAAGGCGGCCCACTGCGCCAGGCGCGAGCGCTGATCGAGCGTGACCGGCAGCGTCTCGCGGCGATGCCGCGCCGCGTCCCGATAGATCTGCTCGAAGCGCGAGAGCACGACGTCGGGGTGCGCCGTGCGCCGCGACAGGTTCGCCGCCTCCCCGCCGAGCTGCTGGCGCAGCGCCTGGTTGCGCAGGAGCGAGAGCGCGGTCATGCCGAAGCGCGTCTCGGCGTCCTCGCGGCTCGGGTCGATCAGCGCGCCGTTGACGCGATCGACCACCTGCCCGGCGACGCCCATGCGATCGTCGAAGGCCACGACCGGCACCCCGCACCACAGGGCCTCGTTGACGACGTTGCCGAAGGTCTCCGAGACCGACGTGTACACGAAGAGATCGGCGTGCGCGTACCAGTCGACCAGCGCCTGGTGCGCGACCTCCCCGGAGAAGTGGATGCGCTCGGCGTACGGCGACGCGAGGGCCTGCTGCACCAGGTTGACGTGGTCATGGCCGTCGCCGACGAGCGTCAGCGTGACGTCGCGACTCTGCGGCGCGATCACCTCGACGAAGATCTTGATCAGCTGATCGAGGCTCTTCTCGCGGTCGTGACGGCACACGACCAGGAGGCGCCGGCCGGCCTTGAAGTGCGCCGGGAACGGGTCGGTCAGCGACGGGCGCGAGAAGACCCCGGGGTTGACCGGACGCCCGACGACCTCGATCGGCACCGTCACGCCGCGCTCGCGCCAGTACTTCACCATGTGGCGCGACTGCACGATGAAGGCGTCGCTCTGGTTGTACACGTGCTCGGCGAAGTTGCGCTCCATGTCCTCGGCGCGCTCGCGGAACCAAGCGCGCACGTTGTCGCTCGCGAAGAGGCGGTCGGACAGGACGAAGTGGCTGTGCGTCGGCAGGTGGATGATGTGCGTGTTGAGGAAGGGGATCCCCCACATCTGCCGCGCCCACACGCCGTAGTGCAGCATGTGGCAGTTGGCCTGCCCGTGGATCACGTCGACGTCGGGGCGCCTGGTGAAGAGCTCACGCGGCGAGCCCGGCATCGACACCTTGACGTTGGGGTGCGTCGCGTAGCCGAACGCCGGGAAGAGGAACTCCTGCGTGCCTTCGACCGGTGCCAGCGTGCCGGTGTCGGGCCCCATCATCGTCACCGTGTGCCCGCGGCGCTTGAGGCCGTCGTGCAGGAAGCGGGTGTGGATCGCCGGTCCGGACTGGACCGCGGGCGACGGGAACTGCGAGAGGATGCCGACCTTCACGTGCGCGACTCCGGCTGGGGAGGGCCGCCCGACGATGATGAGGGGCGGCGCGAGAGGTTGCGCTAGCTAGTGCAAGCGGCCTGCCGTGGGCAACCTTTTCGCCGCACGCGATCCGAACCCGCCCCGAGCCCCTTGTAGCGCGGGGCCGGCGCAGGTGCGTAAGCGCGTTCGCGCTGGAGGCTGACTGGCCAGGTGGAGTAAGCCTACTCCGCGCCCCTGATCACGTGCGCACCCGCTTGCGCGTCGGATCCCGCAATGAGCGAGCGTTCGCTCGTCGGTCAAAATCGCGTCAACGTCGGCCGGAAAGCTTGCCGCTCGCGATCGCCACCGATATCAGCGCCGCCATGTCGACCCGGACCGGTGCGGAGCTCAATCAGGCGATCAAACCCTTTCAGGAAGAGGACCGGCCCAGGAGCTGGCGCCTCCTCCTGACGACGATGGCCATCCTCGGCGCGACGCTCACGGGGATCGCGCTCGTGCCCGACAGCGCGTGGCCGGCCAAGGTCGCGCTCGGGATCCTCGCGGGCCTCGTCAGCATCCGCCTCTTCATCTTCTACCACGACTACCTGCACGGCGCGCTCTTCCACGACAGCCGCGCCGCCTCGCTCATCATGAGCGCGATCGGCTACTACACGCTCGCCGTGCGCTCGGTCTGGCGCGAGACCCACAACTACCACCACAAGAACAACGCCAAGCTCATCGGCTCGGCGATCGGCAGCTTCCCGGTCGTGACCGTCGGCATGTGGAACTCGATGAGCCCGCGCCAGCGCCGCCTCTACCGCGTGCTGCGCCACCCGGCGACGATCTTCCTCGGCTACTTCACCGTCTTCCTCATCGGCATGACCGTCTCCCCGTTCAAGCGCGACCCCAAGCAGCACTGGGGTGGCCCGCTGGCGATCGTCCTGCACGCCGGCGCCATCGCGCTCGTCGCCGCCACGCTCGGCTGGGTCACGGCACTCACGATGATCTGCCTGCCGGCCCTCATCGTCTTCGGCCTCGGCAGCTACCTCTTCTTCGCGCAGCACAACTTCCCGGCGATGAAGCTCAAGGATCGCCGCTCCTGGGACTACACCTTCGCCGCGCTCAAGAGCTCGAGCATGTTCGACATGTCGCCGCTGATGCACTGGTTCACCGGCAACATCGGCTATCACCACATCCACCACCTCAACCATCGCATCCCGTTCTATCGGCTGCCCGAGGCGATGGCCGCCATCCCCGAGCTGCAGTCCCCCGGGCGCACCACGTGGAAGCCGAGCGACGTCGCCGCCTGCCTGCGCCTCGCGGTCTGGGATCCCGAGCAGGACCGCATGCTGACCTACGCGGAGCTCGATCGCCCCGCGGCGGCGCGCACGGCGCTGGCGGCCTGAGCGTGCTCGGCGTCTTCAGGCCGGCTTGGGAGCGGGCTTGGGAGGCGTCACCGGCGGCGCGGCCGACTCGGCGGCCTTCTTGGCGGCGGCGAGCAGCGACGCGGCGATGTAGGGGGCGATGCGGAACATGGCGTGACCTCCTGTCACGCTCTCCTGCACTCGCAAGTCGGATGCCAGCTCAGCGGCGCTCCCCCCCGCGCGCCTCGCCGATCGCCAAGACCTCGGCCACGGATGCGGCCACGCGCTGAAACCCGCGGCTCGCCGGGGCGTCCTCGCGACCCCCACCGCGTCGCAATCTGAGCCACGATCACCGCGTCGTTCACCTCGCGCTGCGCAACCCACTTCGCGATCCGAGCGACTTCACGGGTTGTGGAATCCGTGGATGTGCCTATCGTGACAACGCTCGCTCTCGACCACGTCGGGTGACGCGGGCCCGCGTTCGCGGTAGCGAGAGGGCATGATGGCAGCTGCACCAGAACCACGACGAATCGCGACGTTCCTGGCGTCCGCCACCGAGATCGTCTGTGCGCTCGGCCTGCGTGATCGCCTGGTCGGCGTCTCGCACGAGTGCGACTTCCCCACGGGGCCCGGCGGCATCGATGACCTGCCGCGCCTCACCAAGGCGCGGATCTCGGCGCCCGGTTCGCGCTCGAGTCGCGAGCTGCACGACGAGTGCGAGGCGATGGTGCGCGAGGTCATCGCCCTCTACGAGGTCGACCTGGAGGCGCTGCGCAAGGCCGCGCCCGACGTGCTCATCACCCAGGACCTCTGCGCGGTGTGCGCCGTCGGCCTCGACGAGGTGCGGCGCGCCGCCAGCGAGGTGCTCGGCAAGGACGTCGAGATCGTGAGCCTCGCCCCGCGTCGCCTCGACGACGTCTGGGACGACATCGTGCGCGTCGGTGGGGTGCTCGGCCTCGGCATGACCGCGCAGGCCGTCGCCAACGGGTTCCGCGCGCGCGTCGGCGCGACCGCGCGCAGGGCCGAGGTCGCGGCTGCCGCCGGCCGCCCCAAGGTGCTGGCGGTCGAGTGGATCGACCCCGTGATGGTCGCCGGCCTGTGGATGCCCGACCTGATCGAGCTCGCTGGCGGCACGGCGCTCATCGGCAAGGCGGGTGAGCCCGGGGTCGTGCTCGAGGACGACCAGGCGGTCGCGCCCGACGTCGTCATCGTCAAGCCGTGCGGCTTCGATCTGCCGACGACCCTCGCCGAGCTCGCGGACAGCGATCTGCGCAAGCGCTGGCCGAACGCGCGCTGGTACGCGGCCGACGGCAACGCGTTCTTCAACCGCTCCGGTCCGCGCCTGGTCGAGTCGCTCGAGATCCTGGCCGCGTGTGTGCACCCGACGGCCTTCGCCGACCTGGCCGAGCTGCATCGGGCGCACTTCGCCGCCCTCCCGTAGCAGGGGAGGGCGCTCGACACGCCGGCGCCCGATTCGGCGCCCGATGTCAGCTCGCGTGCTTGCGCTGGTACTTCTTGAGGTCCCCGTCGATGACCCAGTTCACGACACCCGGCATGTGCCGCTTCATGAAGTGCGTGAACTTGCCCATGCCGCCCGGCACCACGTTGAGCTTGCGCCTGGCGATCCCGGTCAGCAGCACCTCGGCCACCGCCTCGGGCGGCAGCGTCTTGACGTTGCCCGAGATCGCCTTGGTCTCGGGCGGCTTGGTGACGTTCTCGGCGGCGAGCTGAGGCGTGTCGGTGTCCGGCGGATAGCAGACCGTCACGCTCACGTTCTTGTCGAGGCACTCCTGGCGCAGGCACTCGGCGAAGCCGACCTGCGCGAACTTCGTCGGCGCGTAGGCGGTGTAGCCGAAGGTGCCCATGAAGCCGAGCAGCGAGCTGACGATGCCGATGCGGCCCGAGCGTCGCTCGAAGAGGTGCGGCAAGAACGCGCGCACCGTGTGCACGGTGCCGAGGTAGTTGACGCGCATCGTGTGCTCGAAGGCGTCATCGTCGGCGTCGGTGATGCGCATGCAGTGCGCGACCCCGGCGTTGGCGATCACGACGTCGCACCCGCCGAGCGCCGCCAGCGTCTCGGCTGCCGCGCGGCGTGACTCCTCCGGATCGGAGACATCGCAGGCGATGGCGACGAGCTTCTGCTCCGGCGCGGCCAGCGCCTTGAGCTCGGCCAGCGCCTGATCGAGCCGCTCCTTGCCGCGCGCGGCGATGGCGACGTGCGCACCCGCCCTGACCAGGAGCCTGGCCGCCGCCAGGCCGATGCCGCTCGAACCGCCGGTGATGTAGACCGCCTTGCCACGATAGAAGTCCATGATCCGCCTCCTCATGGCGCGCGGACTAACACGCGCCCGCCGATGCGCCAAGCGCGCCGGCCCGTGCAGGCCTCGTCGTGATCGGCTATGCATCCGGCACGTGAGCGCCCCACCCGAGCCCCCTCCCTTCGCGGCCCTCGTCACCGCGGCCGGCGCGTCGTCCCGCATGGGGCGCCCCAAGGCGCTGGTGCCCTGGCGCGGCGCGCCGCTCATCGTGCATCAAGCGCAGAGCCTCGCGGCGCTCGGCAGGGAGCTCGGCGCGATCGTCGTCGTGCTCGGTCACGCGGCCGAGGCGATCCGCACCGCCCTCGCCGACGCGCTCGCGACGCTCCCCGGGGTCTCACTCGTCGACAACCCGCGCTGGCCGGAGGGCCGATCCTCCAGCCTCGAGGTCGGGCTCGGCGCGCTCCGATCGACCTCGCCACCGCACGCGCTCGCCTTCGGGCGCGGTCTCTTCGTCGCCGCGGTCGACCAACCGCTCGATGCATCGATCATCCTCGCGCTCGCCCACGCCTTCGCCGAGGGCGACGAGATCCTCCAACCGACCCACGCCGGCCGCCGCGGCCACCCGCTCCTCCTCGCGCCCGCCGCCGCCGCGCGGCTGGCCAACGCGAGCAGCTACCCCACGGGCCTGCGCACGATCGTCGCCTCATCTCGCGTGCGCACGCTGGAGGTCGACAGCGCCATCATCCACCTCGATCTCAACACCCCCGACGACCTCGCACGCTGAGCCGCCTCGCGCGCTACTCCGATCGTTTGTCGCCGGCGTCGATCGTATCGGGCGGCGCCTTCTCCCCGGTCGGCGGTGGCTGCCGCTGCGCGGCCTCGCGGCGCAGGTGGATCGACGAATCCGCCGCGTCGAGCAGCGGCCAGCGGCGCGCCTGCGGATCGATCGACGCGGCCGCCGCAGGCGCCGGTATGTACGCACGGCTCCCCCCGGGCGGCGCCGCCTCGGCCGGCGGCATGCGGGTCGTCGCCGCCTGGTGACCCCGTGCTCGCGCGGGCGCAGGTTGGTCCACGCGAGGCGGTGTCATCATCTCGGTCGCGAGCTGGTGCGGCTGCAGGTGCTGGCTCGCCGTCGTGTGCGGGCGTTCGTCGCGACGCGGGTCGGACGCGCCGCGAACCAGCGAGAGATCACGGGTGCTCGCGAGCTTGCGCCGGCCGCTGCGACCCGCGCTCTGGAAGGCGTCCTGGAAGCCGCGGCGAAACGCCGCCGCGGACGGGAAGCGCTCGCGGTGATCGTGCGCGGTGGCGCGGCGCATGAAGCCCACGCGCGCCGCGTCGAGATCGAGATCGCCGAGCGCGCGCCGCACCGGATCGTAGCGCGGGTCGAGCTTCTCGTTGACCAGCACCGCGCGATCGGCCGAGAACGCCGGGCGCATCGTCACCATGCCGAGGAGCAGGAGCCCCAGCGCGTAGAGGTCGGTCCACGGGCCGATGTCGCGGCCGCGCATCTGCTCGGGCGCCATGTAGTCGAGCGTGCCCATCACGCGCTCGGTGTCGTTGCTGTCGGAGAGGAACTTCGCCAGGCCGAAGTCGAGCACGCGCACGAAGACGTCGTAGCCGGCGACGCGCTGCAGCATGACGTTGCCGGGCTTGATGTCGCGATGCACGATGCCGCGCTCGTGAGCGCTCTCGAGCGCGCTCAAGATCTGCTCGGTGATCGCGACGATCTCGCTGTCGGGGAAGTGGGTGCCGTAGCGGTGATGCTCGTCGGTCTCGTGCTCGAGGGTGACCGCATCGGTGACCAGCTCGAGCACGAGGTAGGGGGTGTCGCCGTCGATCCCCGCCTTGAGCAGACGCACGATGTTGGGGTGCGAGAGGCTGGCCAGCGCGTCCGCCTCGGACTCGAAGCGCGCGCGCAGGGCGTCGTGATCGCGCCGCCGCTCGGGACCGCTCTGCGACGGTGGGCGCAGGCGCTTGAGCGCACCCTGGACCGGGCGCGCGCGCAGCGGCAGTTGGATGACGTGGTGCACGTTGCCGAAGCCCCCCGCGCCGAGCACGCCGACCACGAGGAAGCCGGCGACGACGCGCCCGAGCAGCGGGTCGTCCGCCACCGCCTCGCCGACCAGCTCGCGGGGCACGAAGTGATAGCCGCGCAGGCGACAGCCAGGTGAGTCGCACGGGGCTCCGGCGGGGCCGTCGTGTCGACAATGTGGGCAGCGTCCTGCGAGCATGAGGCGCGCATCATACACGAGCGGCCCACCTTTGTATGTCGGTGCCCCGCCGCATCGGCGGCCAGCCTTCCCACCGCGTGGCTGATCCGTTACGCAGCATCGCGAAACGCCCTTCGCGCCCGCGCCCACCCTCCGAACGGACGCTCGGTCCCGTTCGCCGCCAGCGCCGCCGCCCAGGTCTCCTCCCCCGCCTCCGTGCGCGCCTCGATCGACCTGCACCGACCGACCGAGCGATCGTTCCACGACGACCCGCCGCCGCGCGCCCCAAAAGAAGTGTTCCGCGAGTTGACGCCCCCGATCGCGCTCGCGTACATGCCCGCACCTTCTCGGAGATGGCCGCGGCGACCGCGCTTCGCACCAGCCTCCGAGGTGACGAGACGAACCCAGACGAGCGGAGTGTCATCGATGCGCAAGGTCCCCACTGGATACGAGCCTGCCCCGTACGACCCGAACTGGACCGTCCGCCGCGGCGTCGAGATCGCCAAGACCGCGAACCGCCGCGCCGACGCCGGCATGCGCTTCATCCTCGAGGACGGCAGCGACAAGAAGTTCACCTTCGCCGAGCTCGAGGCCGAGGTGATCCGCCGCGCGCGCTGGCTGCTCTCGCTCGGCCTCAAGAAGGGCGACCACGTCGCCTTCATCGTGCCCGGACCGCTCGAGTTCGTGCTGACCTTCCTCGGCGCGACCTACACCGGCATCGTGCCGGTGCCGCTCTATCCGCCGATGGGCTTCGGCAAGCTCGACGCGTACGTGCGCGACACCGCGCGCACCCTCGAGATCGCCAAGGTCAAGATGCTCGTCACCCAGAAGAAGGTCGAGCCGATCCTCTGGTCGCTCGTCGGCAAGGTGCCGACGCTCGAGAACCTCGTCTGCGTCGAGCGCTTCGACGGCCCCGCGCCCGCCACCGCCCCCGAGCCCGCGCTCGTGCACCCCGACGACGTCTGCTTCCTCCAGTTCACCTCGGGCTCGACCGCCGCCCCGAAGGGCGTCGTCGTCACGCACCGCTCGCTCGGCGCCAACGGCTACCACATCATGCAGCACGGCCTCGAGGTCGACATCGACAACGACCTCGCCGTCTCGTGGCTGCCCCTCTATCACGACATGGGCCTCATCGGCTTCGTGATCTCGCCGCTGACCGCCGGCCTGGAGACCTGCTTCATCCCGACCCTGTCCTTCATCAAGAAGCCGTCGATCTGGATGGAGACGATCTCGAAGTACCAGGGCACGATCACCTTCGCCCCCAACTTCGCCTACGGCCTCGCCGCCAAGCGCACGCCGCCCGAGAAGGTCAAGCAGATGGATCTCTCCCGCCTGCGCCTGCTCGGCGCCGGCGCCGAGCCGAACAACCCGCAGACCCTGCAGACCTTCATCGATCACTTCGCCCCCGCCGGCCTGCGTCCCGAGGCGATGCTGCCCGTCTACGGCATGGCCGAGGCGACGCTGGCGATGACCTTCTCGCGCCTCGACGACACGCTGCGCACCGAGGTCCTCGACGGCGAGATCTACGCCACCGAGGGCCGCGCCGTGCCGCTTCCCCCCGAGGCGCGCGCCGGCCGCACCGTCGTCGAGTTCGTCTCGTGCGGCTGGGTCTGGCCCGACCACGAGATCGTCATCATGGACGAAGACGGCAGCGCGCTGCCCGACCGCCAGGTCGGCGAGGTCGTCTTCCGCGGTCCCTCCGTCGCCGCCGGCTACTTCGAGAACCACGACGCCACCGCCAGGAGCTTCCGCCGGGACGGCCTGCGCACCGGCGACCTCGGCTACCTCGTCGACGGCGAGCTCTTCGTCACCGGTCGCAAGAAGGACCTGATCATCCTCAACGGCCGCAACTACGATCCGCAGTCCATCGAGTGGGTCGTCGCCGAGATCCCCGGCGTGCGCCAGGGCAACGTCATCGCCTTCTCGCGCCCCGGCGCCAACACCGAGGAGCTCGTCGTCGTCGCCGAGACCAAGGAGAAGGAGGATCTCCAGGCGCTGGCCGCCGCGATCCGCGAGGCCGTGCGCGAGAACCACCAGATGAACCCGGCCGACATCGTGCTCCTGCCGGCGGGCGCCCTGCCCAAGACCACCTCCGGCAAGCTGCAGCGCCAGAAGGCGCGCGCGCAGTACCTCGAGGGCACCCTCGGCGTCGAGGGCGTGCGCACGATGGGCGAGCGCGGCCAGACCCTGACCCTCGCCAAGCACGTCGCGCGCTCGGCGATGACGCGCGTGCGGCACGCCGTGGTGCGGCGCACGACCGGCATCTTCAACCGCTTCGCGCTCTTCAACCGCGACCGCACTTGACCCCGCGCCTCGTCCCTTAGTAATGACGCGCGTCCTTCGCCCCCGACCAGTCGCAGCACGCCGGTCTTCGAGAGAGCATAGAGAACAGCCATGAACGAAAACGAGATCCTCACCCTCATCAAGTCCGGCCTCGACGAGGTCGCCCCCGGGTGGTCCAAGGAAGTCAAGGAGTTCGGCCCGAACGTGAAGTTCAAGGACATGGCCGTCGACTCGGTGCAGATCATGGAGATGGTCGGCTTCATCGAGGACCGCTGCCACTGTCAGTTCGCCGACGAGGACCTCGCCCAGGTCAACAAGGTCGGCGACATGATCACGCTCATCAAGAAGGTCGCGGCCTGAACGATCGGGACCGAACCTCCTGAATCTGATAGGGCGCGCCTCAGGGAGCGCCCTTCGTCGTTGTAGGGGGATCGCGCACACGCGCGCGCCTCCGGGAAGTGCCGCTTATGACCTCGCCCATCGCCATCGTCGGAATCGGCTGCCGCTTCGCTCAGGCCCCCGACCTGCAGGCCTTCTGGGAGATCAGCCTCGCCGGCCGCGACACCTTCGCCCCGGTGCCGCCCGACCGCTGGGATCACTCGGCCTTCTACGACGCCAACGCGCGCGCGCGCGACAAGAGCTACGCGCCGACCGGCGCCTGGATCGACGACGTGCAGAGCTTCCCCGCGGTCGCGCTGCAGGTCCCGCCGCGCCGCGCCGAGGTGATGGATCCGCAGCAGCGCCTCTCCCTCGAGGTGGCGCTCGCGGCGATCGAAGACGCCGGACGCACACCCGACGAGCTGCCGCGCATGACCGGCGTCTACATGGGCGTCACCGCGACCGAATATCGCGTCATCTCGGCCGTGCGCCTCATGGTGCAGATGATGGCGACGGGCGCCTTCGGGCGCGCGCCCGACGAGGTCGGCGCGCTGGCGGCCGCGGCCGAGCGGCTCATCGCGCCGCGCCCGTACACGGCGCCCGGCGTGCTCGCCAACATGATCGCCGCCACCGTCACGCAGGAGCTGCGCCTGCGCGGTCCGAGCTTCACCACCGACGCCGCGTGCGCGAGCTCGCTCGTCGCCATCGACGCGGCCGTCAAGGCGCTGCGCGACGGCAGCATCGACTGCGCGCTCGCCGGCGGCGTCTACCTCTGCCTCACGCCCGAGCACCACGTCGCCTTCTCGCGCATCGGCGCCATCTCCAAGCAAGGCCGCTGCCTGCCCTTCGACCAGCGCGCCGACGGCTTCGTGCAGGGCGACGGCGCCGGCATCGTGATGCTCAAGCGCCTCGCCGACGCCGAGCGCGACGGCGACCGCGTCTACGCCGTGCTGCACGGGGTCGGCTCGAACAACGACGGCGGCGAGAACGGCCCGATGGCCCCCGTGAAGGAGGGGCAGATCGACGTCATCGAGCGCGCCTGGAAGGACGTCGCCGTCGATCCCGCCGCCCTCGGCTACGTCGAGTGTCACGGCACCGGCACCCTCGTCGGCGACCACATCGAGTTCGACGGGCTCGTGTCCGCGCTCGGCGAGCGCGTCGCGCGCGGCGGCGGCAAGGCGGCGCTGGGCTCGAGCAAGGCGAACTTCGGCCACACCATGTCCGCCGCCGGCGTCGCCGGCGTGATCCGCGCCGTGCTCTCGCTCCACCACGAGGTCGTGCCGCCGATGGCCGGCTTCGAGTCACCCAAGCCCGATCTCGCGCTCGCCGACTCGCCGTTCTACATCCCGACCGCGCCCTCGCAGTGGACCGCGCCCGAGAAGCTCGCCTGCGTGTCGAGCTTCGGCTTCGGCGGCACCAACGTGCACATCGTGCTCGGCAATCGCGCCTCGGCCTCACTGCCCGAGCGCCGCAGCTCCGCACTTCCCCAGCCCGAGCTCGTGCTGCTCTCCGCGTCCGACGAAGCGACCCTGCGCGTCTTCGCCGAGCGCACCGCACGCGCCGTCGCCGAGGATCCCAAGGCGACCGTCGCCGGCGTCGCCCGGGCCGCCGCGAAGAAGCGCCGACAGGCCGCGCGCCTCGCCGTCGTCGCCGCCACCCGCGAAGAGCTCGTCGCCAAGCTCTCCGAATTTGCCAAGGGCGAATTTGCCAAGGGTGTCACATTCGGGATCGCCGATCCCGAGCACGCGCCCAAGGTCGCGTTCCTGTACCCGGGGCAGGGCGCCCAGCGCGTCGGCATGCTCGCCGGCGTGCGCGATCGCTTCCCGGTCGTCGCGCGCGCTCTCGACGCGATGGATGCGGCCTCCGTCGGCGTCATGGCGCACCCGGTCAGTCACTACCTCTACCCCGAGCGCCGCGGCGAGAGCGACCCCACCCGCGCGCTCGCCGAGCTCACCGAGACCCACAACACCCAGCCCGCGCTCTTCGCCGTTGGCCACGCGCTGACCGAGCTGCTCGCCGCCGTCGGCGTCACCCCGACCGTCGTCGCCGGCCACTCGGTCGGCGAGTTCACCGCCGCCGCCGCCGCCGGCCTCACCAGCGCCGCTGACGGCCTTCGCTGGTGCGCCGCGCGCGGCCAGGGCATGCAGTCCCACACCGCCCAATCCCACGGCGACAAGGGCGCTATGGCCGCGTGGGTCACCGACCGCGAGAGCGCCGAACGGCACCTCGTGCCGGGCGCGGTGATCGCCAACGTCAACCACCCGCGCCAGGTCGTGATCTCCGGCGCGACCGACCTGGTCGCCGCCGCCAACGCCAGGGCGCGCCAGGCCGGCATCGAGGTCACCGAGCTGCGCGTCTCCCACGGCTTCCACTCGCCGGTCTTCGATCGGCTCGATCTCGACGCCGAGGTCGACCGCATATCCTTTAATACAGGTCGCGTCCCGGTCGCCTCCTGCATCGCGTCCGAGCGCTACACCGATCCGGCGACCGCCGCCTCCGTCTACAAGCGCCACGCCCGCTCACCGGTCCTGTGGACCGACGCGCTCACGCGCTGTCGCGAAGCCGGCGCCGAGATCTTCCTCCAGGTCGCCGCCGGCGGCCCGCTGCTCTCCTTCGTGCGCGGCACCCTTCCCGGCGTGCCCGCCGTCTCGCTCGCCGGCAAGGACGACGACGATCACGGCGCCTCCCTCCTCGAAGGGCTCGGCCAGCTCTTCACGCTCGGCGTGGAGATCGACGTCAGCGCCATCACCGCCGAGAGCGAGCTCGCCAGCGTGCCTCCGGCGATCCTCCCGCGCGAGCGCTACTGGGTCGTCGCCGATCGACCCGTCGACGCGCTCCAGCTCCGCACGACCAGCGGCACCATCGCCTCCGCCCCGCCGCCACGCGCCCCCGAGCCCGAGGCCACGCGCACCGCCTCCCCGAGCTCCGCATCGGCCACCCGAGCGTCCGCCCCGCCACCCGCCGCCGCCGCCCTCGCCGACATCGTCTACGCCGCCGTCGCCAAGGCCTCGGCCTATCCGCGCGCCGCGCTCAAGCCGACGATGAAGCTCGGCGACGACCTCGGCTTCGACTCGATGATGGTCGCCGATCTCGCCGAAGAGCTCCGCAAGCAGATCGCCGGCTTCGCCGGGATCCCCCAGGAGCTCTTGATCAGCGGGCCGACCATCGCCGACATCGTCGCCTTCGTGAAGTCGCCCGGTGCCACCGCCGATCCCGGCGCCACGACCGACGACGACGCCCCGCTCGCGCGCTTCACTCCGACCTGGATCGACGCCGCGCTGCCGAGCTTCGGCGCGCGCGAGCTCTCCGCTAGGACCTTCATCGCCCGCGGCGACGGCGTCGCATCCTTCGCCGAGGCGCTCCGCGCGGCGGGCCTCACCGAGGTCGAGCGCGGCGCCGATCTCATCATCTACGGCGCGCCGTCCACCGAGCCGCTGCCGATCTCCGCCGTGCTCTCCGGCGAGGCCGAGGCCGCCGACCACGCGACCGACCTCATCCAGCTCCTCGCCGAGCACTCGCGCGACAAGAAGCCCTGCGACGTCATCGCCCTCCGCCGTGACGACGACCCCTGGGCCGAAGCGATCTCCGGTGCGCTGCGCGCGCTCGCCCGCGAGTGGCCCGAGCAGGTGATCAAGGTCGTGCGCGACGGTCACACCCTGACCGCCGACCTCCTCCTCGCCGAGCTCTGCGCCTTCGATCGCACCGTCGACGTGCGCTACGTCGACGGTCGCCGCCAGATCGCCGCCACCACCGCGCTCACCATCCCGGTCGCGCCCTACGCCCCGAGCTCCGACGATCTCGTCGTCATCACCGGCGGCACCCGCGGCATCGGCCGGAAGCTCGGCGAGGCGCTCGCCGCCGCCGGCGCGCGCGTCGTGCTCGTCGGCCGCAGCGCGCCCGACGGTGCTCTGCCCGAGCGCGTCTCCTTCGCCAAGGCCGACGTCGCCGATCGCGACGCGCTCGAGCGCGCGCTCGCCGACCTGTCCCCGACCGCGCTCGTGCACTCGGCCGGCTTGCTCGCCGACGGCGCGGTCGGCACGGTCTCGCCCGAGGTCGGCGAGGCCGCGCGCCGCGTCAAGGTCGACGGTCTCCTCAACGCCATCGCCGCCTGCGGTCCGAGCCTCACGCGCGTGCTCGCCATCGGCTCCTGGTCGGGCCGCTTCGGCAATCGCAACCAGGTCCACTACGCCGCCGCCAACGCGCTGATGTCGGCGCTGGTCGCGTCGTTGCCCGCGCGCATCATCGGCGTCGCCAGCGAGCTCGGCCCCTGGGCCGACTCGGAGATGGTGCGCTCGATCCCCGAAGCAGTGCAGCAGGCGATGCGCGCCGAGGGCGTCGACTTCGTCGGCGATCGCGCCGGTCTCGCCGCGCTCCTCGAAGACCTCGCCGCACCCACCTCGGGTCCGCTCGTGCGTGCGCGCAAGCTCCCGGCGAGCACCCGCCGCGGCACGCGGGCCTTGACCCTCTCCACCGACTCGCATCCCTTCCTGAGGGACCACTCCGTGCCCTCCGACAAGGGGCCGGTGCCGGTCTTCCCCATCGCCTCGGCCGCGACTCTCATCGCCGAGACCGCCGCCCTGACCACCCCCTTCGAGGTCACCGACCTCACGCTCTTCCAGGGGATCGCCGTCAAGGACCCGCTCGCGATCGCGTGCAGCGTCGACGCCGAGCGCGCCGAGATCCGCCAAGGTGAAAAGCGCGTGCTCGCCTATCGCGCCTCCGCCCGCCCGCTCGCCGCATCCGACCTCCCCGCAGCGCCACCCGCCCTCGAAGGCGGCGAGCCGCCCCCGCTCCCGCTCGCATCCTTCTACGGTGGCGTCACCTTCCACGGGCCGCTGCTCCAAGGCATCACGCGCATCGACGCCGTCGGCGCCGACTTCGTGCGCGGGCGCGTCAAGACCTCGCGTCCCGGCGACTGGATCCGCGCGCACGACCTCGCCGGGCAGACCGCCTGGGCCATCGACCCGCTCGCCTTCGACTCCGCGATGCAGCTCGCCGCCTATGTCGCCTGGGTGCGCTATCACCGCGCCGGCACGCCCGTCGGCTTCGCGCGCTGGGTGCAGCTCCGCCCCTGGCCGCTGGGCGAGGTCATCGCCGAGGCGCGCTTCTCGCCGGAAGACTCCGACAAGCTCAGCGCCGATCTCGTCTTCCGCGACGACGCCGGTCAGCCGATCGCGCTCGCCTTCGGCGTCACCGCCGACATGAAGCGCGTCGAGCTCGAGGACGAGCCCGCGCCCGCCGCCGCGCCCGCCTTCGAGGTCAAGCCCGAGTGGGTCGATCCCTCGAAGTGGCGCGGCTACAAGGACCTCGCCTTGCGTCTCCACGCCGTCGAGGCGATGGGGCTGCGCCAGCCCTACTTCGACCTGCACGAGGGCACCGCGCGCAACACCTCGATCATCAACGGGCGCGAGGTCATCAACTACAGCTCCTACAACTACATCGGGCTGTCCGGTGACCCGCGCGTCATCGCCGAGGTCACCGACGCGATCCACAAATACGGCACCTCCGTCTCCGCCTCGCGCGTCGCCTCGGGCGAGCGCCCCTTCCACCGCCAGCTCGAGGCCGAGCTCGCCGCCGCCCACGGCGCCGAGGACGCGCTGGTCATGGCCGGTGGGCACGCGACCAACGTCAACACCATCGGCCACCTCTTCGGCGTCAAGGACCTGATCCTCCACGACGAGCTGATCCACGACTCCTGTCTGCAGGGCATCAAGCTCTCGGGCGCGGCCCGCCGCGGCTTCAAGCACGAGGACTTCGCCGATCTCGAGCGCCAGCTCGCCGAGCTCCGCCCCCACTACGAGAAGGTCCTCCTGCTCGTCGAGGGCGTCTACTCGATGGACGGCGACATCACCAATCTGCCCGAGCTCGTGCGCCTCAAGAAGCGCTACGGCTGCATGCTCATGGTCGACGAGGCGCACAGCTTCGGGACGATCGGCGCCCGCGGTCGCGGCGTCGGCGAGCACTTCGGCATGGACGATCCCGACTCGCCGGCACGCGCCAGACACGGTCTCGTCCGCGGCGACGTCGACATCTGGATGGGCACGATGTCGAAGTCGCTCGCCTCGATGGGCGGCTGGGTCGCCGGTCGCAAGGAGCTCATCCTCTACCTCCGCTACACCACGCCGGGCTTCGTCTTCGCCGCCGGGATCCCGCCCGCGCTCGGCCAGGCCGCGCTCTCCTCGCTGCGCTACATGCTCGCCGAGCCCGAGCGCGTCCACCGCCTCCAGCACAACGCCAAGCGCTTCTACCACCTCTTGAAGGAGCGCGAGATCGACACCGACCTCTCGGTCGGCGACTCGCCGGTGATCCCCGTCATCACCGGCGACTCGATGTGGGCGCTCAAGCTCAGCGAGCGCCTGCTCGACCTCGATCCCGGCATCAACGCCAAGCCGATCATCTTCCCGGCGGTCGCCAACGACGCCGCGCGCCTGCGCTTCTTCATGACCAGCCTGCACACCGAGGAGCAGCTCGTCTACACCGCCGACGCGATCAAGACGACGCTCGACCGGATCCGCGCCGAGTCCCCGAAGAAGCCGACCGCCAAGGCATGACGAGCGCCGCGCTCCGCCCGCTCGTCCTGACCTACGATCCCGCCGCGCTCGGCACCGTCGACTTCGACGCTGCCGACGCGCTCGTCTTACTGCACGTGCCCGACGTCGGCGGCGATCGCGACGCGGCCGTCGTCGAGCCCTGGCTCTCCGAGTCCGAGCGCGCCCGCCGCGACCGCATCCAGCACCCACGGGCGCTCGCCGAGTTCCTCGCCGGCCGCCGCCTGATCCGCCACGCCCTGTCCCACCTCCTCGACATCGCGCCCGCCTCACTTCGCCTCGTCGAAAATCAGTACGGCGCCCTCGCCCTGGATCCCGGTGCGCACCCCGGACCCTGGCACTTCAACCTCTCGCACACCGATCACCTCCTCGCGCTCGCCATCGCGCGCCACCCGATCGGCGTCGACGTCGAGCACGTTCACCGCCCCGGCCGCACCGTCGAGCTCGCCGACCGCTTCTTCGCCCCCGCCGAGATCGCCGCCCTGCACGCCCTGCCCGAGCACCTCCGTCGCGATCGCTTCTTCGATCTGTGGACCCTCAAGGAGGCCTACATCAAGGCGCGCGGCATGGGCCTCGCCATCCCGCTCGCGGACTTCGCCTTCACCCTCGATGAGAGCCTCGGCGCAGGCTCCATCCGCATCACCGTTGCCCCCTCGGTCGCCGACGCCCCCGACGCGCACTGGCGTTTCTACCTCACCTCGGTCGGCGTCGCCCACCGCCTCGCCGTCGCCGCCCACCTCCCGCCCCTTTGATGATCGCGTCCCCCGTGCCCGTGCCCGTGCCCGTGCCCGTGCCCGACGATCGCGCTATCTCGTCTCGATGCTCTTGGCGAGCTTGATGAGCATGGAGGCGATTCGCGCGAGCTTGGCCTTCGCATCGGCGTGCACGTCGGCCGTGATCGCCTCGAGGCGCAGGAGTACATCGAGTATCGCCGCACACTCCGTCGTCGAGCCACGTGCGATGAGGTAGAAGCGACGCTTGTCGGACGGTGAGAACTTACCGGCCCCCTCCGCGATGTTCAGAACGACCGATGTCGTGGCTCGATGAAGTTGATCGGCCAGGTGGCTCCGACCCCGCGGAAGCTGCTGGATCAATTCTTCCGCGACGACGACGAAATCGAGAGCGGTCTGATAGACATCGAGGCGTTCATGGTCGAAGGGCATGTGGCATGATACCGCACGGCCGGGACCAAGGCACAGGCGCGGATCCCGCAGCGGCGCGCGGTTTCGCGGCAGGACGCAAACCAATTCCCCCAACGGTAACCCGGGCGGGTGGCGAGGCCCGGCCGACCCGGCTATGCTCCGGCCCGTGAAGCTCGAACAGCTCCAGGAGTTCTTCCCCCCCGAGCGGCGCCGCGACATCGAGCGCCTCTACCAGCGCTACCTCGAGGCGCGCCGCGCGGACGACGACGTCGATGGCTTCGTCTCCCACCTGCACGACGAAGGCCTCCTCTCGGGCGACACCATGCGCAACGTGCTGACCGACCACGAGGTCACGCTCAGCGCGCTGCCCGACCCGACGCGCCTCGAGATCGGCGGCCACACCCGCCTGCTCGCGCTCCTCGGCAAAGGCGCCATGGGAGAGGTCTTCCTCGGCCGCGACCCGCACCTCAAGCGCACCGTCGCCGTCAAGCGGCTCGACCCCAAGTTCCTCAAGAAGCCCGCCATGGCGCAGCGCTTCTTCGCCGAAGCGCAGATCACCGCGCAGCTCGATCACCCGTCGATCGTCCCGATCTACGGCCTCGAGCGCGACGACGAGGGCCGCCTCTCGTACGCGATGAAGTTCGTGCGCGGCAAGACGCTCAAGGAGTACATGGACGAGGCGCGCGCCCAGCTCGACAAGGGCGCACCCGATGAGGACCACACCCTCAAGGCGCGCATCGAGACCCTGCTGCCGTGCTTGAACGCCATGGACTACGCCCACAAGCGCGGCGTCATCCACCGCGACCTCAAGCCCGACAACATCATGGTCGGCGCCTTCGGTGAGGTCCTCGTGATGGACTGGGGCATCGCCCGCCCCATCGGCAAGCGCGAGCGCGTCACCTCCGGTGACTCGGTCGAGAAGACCCGCGCCGGCTCCCTCGTCGGCACGCCCGCGTACATGTCGCCCGAGCAGGCCCGCGGCAACACCGAGAACCTCGACGCCACCTCCGACCTCTGCTCGCTCGGCATCATCCTGCAGGAGCTCGTCACCCTGCGTCGCGCCATCGTCGCCGAGTCCGCGCTCGAGGTCGTCGCGATGGCCGCCGAGGGCATCAAGCGCCCGATCCAGCCCTACAACGGCAAAGAGCAGATCCCGCGCGAGCTCCGCGCCATCATCGCCAAGGCGACCGCCAAGGACCCCGACGACCGCTACGAGTCGGTCGACGCCTTCGGCGACGACCTCCGCCGCTTCCTCCGCGACGAGTCGGTGCTCGCCGATCCCGACACCGGCCTGCGCCGCCTCAAGCGCTGGGTCGGCCGCCACCGCGGCCTCGCCATCGGCACGGTCTTCGGCCTCGTCGCCCTCATCGGCATCGCCGTCACGCTCGTGCTCTGGCAGAGCGCCGTCGCCATGGAGCGCGAGCGCGAGAGCGCACGCCGCCGCGAGGCGCAGCTCCAGTCCCTGGTCTCGCGCGTCTCGAGCCAGGCCCAGCGCATGACCGAGCAGCTCAACGACTACGAGGCCCTCGTCATGGGCGTGCGCGCCGTCGCCGAGATGGTCCTGCAGGAGCCCGCCCCCGACGCGCCCGACATGGTCGTCTACAAGTACCGCGGCAAGACGCGCGAGCCCGCCGAGCACCCGAGCTACGCCGTGCACTCACCGCTCTACGGCTCGCACGTCTCGCTGCGCCACGCCGATTTCTCCGCGCCGCCCGACGCCGACCTGAACGCGCTCCGCCCACGCCAGAACCAGCTCTGGCGCATGCAGGAGCCGCTGCGCAAGGCGGTCCTCGCCAGCGTCGGCCCCGACGCCCTGGCGCTGCCGCTGCCCGCGGCCGAGAAGCTCGTGCTCGAAGAGGGCGCGCCGCTCGTGTGGACCTACCTCGCCACCCGCGAGGGCCTCACCATGGGCATGCCCGGGATCTGGGAGTACATGGCCGACAACGACACCGACGCCTACGACGCCCGCCAGCGCGAGTGGTTCATCACCGCCAAGGGCTCGCACGTCCCGATCTGGAGCTCGGCCGGCGCTGACGAATCCGGCCTCGGCCTGCTCATCACCTGCGCGATGTCGATCTTCGACCGCAAAGGCGAGTTCCTCGGCGTCGTCGGCGCCGACCTCACCTTCAACTACTTCATCGACCAGTTCCTCGAGACCGACGAGCTCAAGCGTGCCGGCGCCGAGTCCTTCATCCTCGACGACGACGGCTACGTCGTCGTGCGCTCCTCGCAGAAGGAGACCGCGCGCGACGTCATCGACGACAACCCGGTGCTCTTCGAGGACGCGGCGGTGCTCGCCAGGACGAAGAAGGCGCAGGCCGGCCACGCCGCCATGCCCGACGGGCGCCTCGCCGTCTGGAGCCGCCTCTCGGCGATCCCCTGGACCTACCTCGTCGTCGCCCAGGAGGACGCCCTCCTCACGATGACCGGCGAGTAGCCGACTCCTCGAACAAGAGATAGCGCTCGCGCCGCAACCAAGCCACGAGCGACGCGGCGTCGGCGCCGAAGCGCGCGACGATCGCCGCCTCATCCATCGTCCCATCGAGCGCCGCCAAGAGCGCGCGCCCCTCGGGCGCGAGCGTGCCGGCCCGGTGATACAGGCTCGGCACCGAACCCCCGCGCGCCGCGAGCACCCGCTGCAGCGCGCCCGTCTCCGGGTACCCCGGTCGTGCCGCGCCGCGCCGCGGTGATTCGCGCCAGTAGTGGATCATGTCGTGGCGCCACAGCGCCCTCATCGCGCGATCGAGGTGCGCGAGCAGCGCCCCCGCCCCGACCTGCGAGGCGTCCACGAGCCCGAGCTCGCCGAGGCGAACCGCGGTCGCGTCGCGCAGCGTCGGCAACGCGACCGCGCCCGGGAGCGCCTCGACGAGCAGTCCCAACGCCACACGCACCGCGACGTCCTCGAGCTCCCGCACGCCGTCGGCCGTCTCCACCGCCACCCGCGGGACCTTGTTCCCACCCGCCACCATCGCCTCGCTCGGCAGCCGCAGCTCGACGTGCAACGCGCTCGTGTCCAGCGCCCCTCTGCGCGGCGTGTCCGCGCGCGCGAACAGGCTCACGCGGAAGCGCGTCGCCTGGAAGTGGTCGAGGTATTGCTGCGCGCGCACCCGATCCTCCAGCCGCCCCAACATCTCCCGCGTCTCCTCCTCGAGGAGCTCGGCCCGCTGCGAGCTCGCGGTGCCGTTATCCAGATAGACCAGCCCGTGCCGCCCGGCGTGCGCCACCACGTCCTCGAACCAGCTCGCGCGCTCGTGCCCTACCAGGTAGTCGTGGCGCATCACCGTCGTCGTCGTCGCCGCCAGCACCCTCGCCACGCGCTCGGCCTGCGCGCTCCGCCCGAGCCGTCCCTCCGGATCGTGCGCGTGCATCCGGTCACACCACGCCTCCGCGATCGCGCGTGCGCGCGCGACGCGATCCTCGACGCGCGCGCCCCGCTGGTCGTGAAAGCGCATCAGGCGCCGCACCGGCTCGAAGCCGAGCTGCCCTGGGTCGGCGTTGTAGCTCACCAGCGCGACCCCGCTCGGCGCCAGCGCCCGCGCCATCGCCGCCAACAGCGCCTCGCGCGTGGCCGCTGGCACCCAGCTGTAGACCCCGTGCGCGATCACGTAGTCGAAGCCGCCGGGCTCGAACGCCGCCTCGGCGAGATCTGCGACATGAAACGTAACATTATGCAAACCCGCCGCCGCGGCCAGTCGCCGCGCCGTCCCGGTCTGCACCGCCGACAGGTCGACCCCCACGAAGCTCGCGTCGGGCAGGAGGCTCGCCAGCGACAAGAGGTTGATGCCCTCGCCCGAGCCGAGCTCCAGCACCCGGGCCCGCCCGGCGGGCGCGCAATCCAGCCCCTGCAGGCCGCCGAGGATCCCCAGGTGATCCGGATGTGTGAACCAGTACGCGTGCCCTTCATAGGGCAGCTCGTCATAGTCGTTGCCCACGCTCGACGCCTCCTGCAGCGCGGCCGCCCGCGGGAGCTCACCGCCGCGACACGGTAACATTACAACGCAGGCACCATGCTTGCTCGCCCCATCGATTCGCGCTAGCGTTGTCGACGGTCGGTCCCGCCACGCCCCGTCGACTCCCCCACGTGAGCGCGGGACGTCATCGTCTGCCCCCACCCGCGACGCGGGGCGACAGGAGTTGTCTGCCATGCCTCAGACTCATACGGACCGCAGGACCGAGGCCGCCGTCCCCAAGACGATCGAGCCCGTTCAGAAGGCTTCGGCCAAGAAGGAGCTCGCCGGCCAGGATTTCGCCGCGCAAGAAGCCGCGCTCGTCCCTGACGGCGCGGTGCAGCTGCGCGCCTCGTGGCAGACTCAGATGAAGGGCGCGGGCATCCAGGCCGCCGCGGCCGAGGGTGTGCGCGGCGGCGGCGGGGCGATGCCGTACCTCGATCAGATCCAGGCATCGTTCGGTCGCCACGACGTCAGCCACGTGCAGGCGCACGTCGGCGGCGCCGCCAAGGACGCCTCCGAGCAGATCGGGGCCGAGGCCTACGCCACCGGCGACAGCGTCGCCTTCCGCCAGCAGCCCGACGTCTTCACGGCCGCCCACGAGGCCGCGCACATCGTGCAGCAGCAGGCCGGCGTCAACCTCCCCGGCGGCGTCGGCCAGGCCGGCGACGCCTACGAGAAGCAGGCCGACGCGGTCGCCGCCAAGGTCGTCGCCGGCGAGTCCGCCGAGAGCCTGCTCGGCGCCCCCGACGCGGCCGCCGCGAAGTCGGCCGACCAGGGCGTGCAGCAGAGGGCCGCCTCGGGCGCGGGCGCGGCCGTGCAGAAGGACGAGGCCCCGGGCGAGCTCCCGCCCGCCAAGGTGGCGTCGGCGATCGCCTTCAACAACAACAAGAACTTCAAGCCGGCCGTCATCGCGCAGATCGCCGCCATCGTCGGCAGCTCCTCGACCGCGATCGACGCGACCTTCGTCAAGGCCGTCGCCGCCTGGCAGGCTGAGCAGGGCTGCGCCGCCGACGGCAAGATCGGCGACATCACCATGGCCTGGCTCGCGCAGGAGCCGGGGGGCGTGGGCCTCGAGAACCTCGTCAAGTCCGACAACGTCCTCTACGTCGGTCTCAACCCCGCCTCGCGCGACCTCGAGCACAAGCAGCTCGCCAACGCCGGCCACAACGTCACCGCCGTCAAGGGCGAGAAGAAGCAGGACACCGCCAAGGTCAACGGGCAGACGATCGACCTCTCCACCCAGGAGGGGCGCATGTCGTACCTCGGCTCGCTCGTCGGCATGACGCCGGAGCGCGCCGCGAAGTGTGAGTCCTTCATGGGTCGCGTCGGCCGCTACTCCAAGGACGAGACCGCGCAGATCATGAAGGCGCTCAACGACGCCGAGTGCGGCCGCACGCTCTTCACCCGCGCCGTGCTCTCGGGCCACTCCGGCGGCTGGAGCTTCTGGGGCGACGACAACGGCGAGTTCACCTTCCGCGAGATGGCCGAGCTCCCCACGATCTTCCCGAAGGCCCTGGGCTGCGTGCAGGACCTCTGCCTGTCCGCCTGCAACACCGGCCAGAGCAGCAAGCTCGACCAGTACAAGGCGATCTTCCCCAACGTGAAGAGCATCTGGGCCTACGTCGGCTACTCGCCCTCGGCCGCCACCGGCGCGCTCCGCCACATCGGCAACTGGGCCGAGGCGACCAAGGGCGCCCTCAACGAGGACAAGATCGACGCCGCCCGCGACAAGACCGCGCGCGGCTCGGGCTCCAAGGACAAGAACGTCGCGACCCTCGTCGCCAAGGACGACGGCACCGAGAGCTACAAGACCAGCTCGCCCGAGGCGATGCAGAGCTTCGACACCCTCAAGGCGCTGGTCGACTCCGGCCGGCCCCTCTACGACAAGGCGATGTCGCAGGGCATCATCGACAAGCAGGGCCTGTCGACCTTCTACACCAACCTCCAGAACCTCCTCGGCATGTACGCCCACCGCCTGCCCAACGCGGCCGAGCTGAACAAGGTCCTCAAGCAGACCCTGTTCCTTCGCTACTGGGAGAACGTCACCAAGAAGTTCATGGAGGCGCACGGCACCAAGGTCAAGGAGAGCTACGGCACCAGCGCGCCGCCCGCCTACTCGGGCGCCTCGCGCGACAAGGTCCTCGGCTTCTTCTCCTCCCACCCCGATCCGAGTCATGAGGGCGGCAAGCTCATCAAGAGCTACCTGATCGACCTGGATCCCGACGTCCTGCCCGCCACCTGGGCGTAGCAGCGTCCGGGGAGAATGGCTCCGCCGCGCGTCTGCGGCGTCGCCGTGCCCCCTCCTCGCTGCGGAGTACCATACGTACACCTCGCTCGTCGGGGGCACGGCTCCTTGCATCCATCGCGGCTCGCTCATTCTCCCGAACGCTGCTCGAATCGCGTTGGCGATGGCTGCGGCGCGCGTCTGCGGCGTCGCGCGCTCGCTCGCTCCTGCGGCGACCGTAGGGTCGCCTCGTCGCTCGCTTCACGCGCTCCTTGCAGCCATCGCGCCTCGCTCATCGCCAACACGATTCTACTCAGCTTGGGTGCGCCTGGCCGCCCGCTCGTCGCACCGCTCACGCCCTCGTGGTAGGGGCGGCCCTCGTGGCCGCCCGCTCGTCGCATCGCTCACGCCCTCGTGGTAGGGGCGGCCCTCGTGGCCGCCCGCTCGTCGCACTCACGCCGCGAATGACAGATCGCGCTCGCGGGTTTATGTGCTGCTCGCGTCACCCGACGCCCGCACAGGAGCCCGCATGCGCCGTCTCGTCTCATCCTTCGCAGCCGCCGTCGCGCTCGCGCTCACCCTCGTGCCCGCCCGCGCCGAGGACCCGGCCGACTTCGACCGCGAGCTCGCGCATCTGCGCCGCCTCGTCGCATGCGACACGCGCGTCACCGCCGAGGTGACGCCCCCCGAGGGGCTCACGCTCAAGTCCGTCGACGCCTCCTGCAAGAAGGTCAAGGCCCAGGTCTCACGCTTCCGCAAGCGCTGGCTCGACAAGGCCCGCCCCTTCCTCGCCGGCGTCGTGCCCGCCGACGTGCCCAAGACGATCGTCTACCCCTTCGGCGGCGCCGACCTCCTGACCGCGCTCACGACCTTCCCCGACCTCTCGCTCCTCACCACGCTCTCGCTCGAGTGGGTCGGCGACCCGCGCGCCATCCTCAAGCTCGACGCGCCCGAGCTCCGCAGGAACCTCGGTCAGCAGCACGCCTTCCTCATCAAGCTCTTCCAGGTCAACCACAACCGCACGGTCGATCTGCAGGAGCTCAACCAATCCCCGATCCCCGCGCCGCTCGTCTTCGGCCTCACCGCGCTCGATCTCCTCGGCTACGAGCCGCTCGCCGCCCGCTGGTTCCGCCTCGACGAAAAGGGCGCCGTGCACTACCTCACGCCCTCCGAGATCGCCGCCTTCGACGCGACCCCCGCCGCCCGCAAGCAGAAGGAACGAAACGAGTTCTTCGCCCACCTCGAGCTGACCTTCAGGAAGGCCGACGACCCCAGCGCGCCCGTGCAGACCTGGCGCCACATGCGCGCCAACCTGCACGACGATCACCTCGCCTCCTCACCCGTCATCGCCTACCTCGCCGCGCTCGGCCCGATCACCGCCATGACCAAGGCTGCCAGCTACCTCATCTGGCGCGACGACTTCGCCGTCATCCGCGACTACCTCCTCGACCACATGACCTGGATGATCTCCGACACCACCGGCATCACCCCGTATCACGCCGCCGCCAAGGGCTTCGAGCAGCTCACCTGGGGCACCTTCCAGGGCAACATGTTCGCCGGCGCCAAGAAGGGCGAGCTCGCCATGATCGAGCTCTGGAAGCACAACCCGCACCAGAAGCTCCCGTTCCAGTTCGGCTACCCCGACAAGAACGAGCACGACCACATGATGGTCACGCGCAAGAAGACGCCTTGATCAAACAAAGCTGATGTAGATCCTATGAAGACCGAGCCGTCCTGGCATCCTCACTCTTCTAACCAAGAGGGTGCCATGCGAACGGTGTTCTGGACGGCTCGGGAGATGGATTCTACTTCGGACGTGAAGGTGATGTACATGGCGCTCGATCTGAGCGCGGCGCGATGGAAGGTCGCGCTGACGGATGGCACTG
>WYBB01000160.1 GCA_011526585.1 Deltaproteobacteria bacterium | reverse complement strand
GGCGGCGGTGGCGGCGGGAACAACACCGGCTGCGGGGACGGCACCTGCGATCAGGGGACCTTCGAGCAGTTCTGGTGCTCGCAGGACTGTGGTCAGAGCGGTGGCGGCGGCGGGAACAACACCGGCTGCGGTGACGGCCGATGCGATCAGGCGACCTTCGAGTCGGTGTGGTGCCCGCAGGACTGTGGTCAGAGCGGCGGCGGCGGCGGGAACAACACCGGCTGCGGTGACGGCCAATGTGATCAGGCGACCTTCGAGTCGGTGTGGTGCCCGCAGGACTGTGGTCAGAGCGGTGGTGGCGGCGGGAACAACACCGGCTGCGGTGACGGCCAGTGCGATCAGGCGACCTTCGAGTCGGTGTGGTGCCCGCAGGACTGTGGTCAGAGCGGCGGCGGTGGCGGCGGGAACAACACCGGCTGCGGGGACGGCACCTGCGATCAGGGGACCTTCGAGCAGTTCTGGTGCTCGCAGGATTGCCCCTGAATCGAGGACCGAATGAGGCCGGCGCCGCCCAACGATCACGACGTCGACCCAATCACCTTGCCGACGTCGTCGTTGAGCCTCACGCGACAAGTCACACGCGGAGGTCGGACGCGAAGGGTTCGTCACCGATCACGAGGTCGTCCGAAGGGCCGCGCGCGCCGCCTCGGTGAGAAAGGCCGAGCGGGACATGCCGCGGCGCTCTGCCTCCCGGTCGATCCGGGCGACGAGCGACGCGGGGATGGTCGTGTTGACGCGCACGGTGGGCTCGGCGAACCGAGCTTCGACGAGGACGATCGCGCGCGCGTCGTGCGCGTCTTCGTGCCCTGCGACGAGCTCGAGCGGCGTCGGGTCCGGGAGCTCGTCGCCGCGATCGTGCATGGCTTCGAGGACCGCGACGAGCGCGCCCTCGGCGTCCGCGATGGCCATTTCGATCGTGTCCCCCGAGGCGATCGTGCCCGGAAAGTCGGGGAAGCTCACCCCGTAGGCGGTGCCCTCGTCGTGGTGGATCCAGGCCGGGTAGAACGCCATGGGAGACCTCCGCTCTATCGGGCGCCGATCTGGCGCAGCAACGCCCGCGCCGTGCCCGCCGGGATGTCCTTTCGCGGGTGCGGGATCACGACCAGGCCGGGGCGCGTCGGGTGCTTGTAGACGTGGTGCGATCCGCTCACACGCTCGAGCACCCACCCGTGAGCTTCAGCGATGGCGATGAACTCGCGACTGCTGTAGCTCTTGGGCATGCGACACTATGCGCACGAATGCGCATGGCGTCAACGCAGCGCCTTCTTCGCCCGCTTCGCCTTGGGCAAACGCCGACTGACGCCAGTGGAACGCGCTTCCGAGCCATTGTCCCGCCAGCGGTCGAGGTGCCGATCAGCCTTAAACGCGAAACCCCGCAAACCATGTAGTTTAGCGGGGTTCATCAATTGCGGGGGCTGGATTTGAACCAACGACCTTCGGGTTATGAGCCCGACGAGCTACCAGACTGCTCCACCCCGCGATATCCGCCCCGGTCCGTGCCGAAGCGAGGGACTCTGTAAGCCCGCGCGCGGGCGTTGTCAACGGTGATTGTCGGGGCCGGTCGATTCGTAACGTCCCGCGTGTCCCTGTGCGCTCGCGAGGCCGATCTCGCGGATCCGCTCCATGAGGTAGCCTTCGGCGGTGATGTCCTCCCAGCGGCGCGGGTTCTCGGCGCTGACGCACTGCGGCAGCGGGCTCAGGAGGTAGTCGGGCTGGGGGTGCACGAAGAACGGCAGCGAGTAGCGGGCGCCTCGGGCCTCGCGCGGCTGCAGCACGCGATGGGTCGTCGCCGGGATGAGGCCGTTGGTCAGGCGCTGCAGCATGTCACCCGAGTCGGCGATGAGCTGTCCGGGCACCGGCACGATGTCGAGCCAGGTGCCGTCGCGCCGGAGGATCTGCAGGCCGGGATCGGTCGCCTCCGGCAGGAGCGTCATCAGGTTGATGTCCTCGTGCGCGGCGGCCCAGACCGCGCCTTCGGGGACCTCGACCTCGCCGGGTGCCGGGTAGCGGATGAGGCGCAGGATGGTGTTGCCGCCGTCGATCATGCGCATGAACTCCGCCTCGTCGGCACCGAGGTAGCGGGCGACCGCGCGGATGAGGTGGGTGGCGGTCGTGTGCAGGCTCGCGTAGAGCGCGAGGCTCGCCTCGCGGAAGGCCGGCACGGCATCGGGCCAGACGTTCTTCGGGATGCGGCGGCCGAGCGGGTGGCCCGGGTCGAGCTCGGGCCCGATGTGCCAGAACTCCTTGAGGTCGGGGACGTCGGTGTGCTTGGCGTGCTCGCGGCCGAACGAGGTGTAGCCGCGCTGGCGACCCTCCTCGGGGAGCTCGTAGCGGCGTTTGATCTCGTCGGGCAGGTCGAAGAGGCGCTTGAGCTCGGCGTAGGTCCGAGCCAGCGCCCGGGCGTCGACGCCGTGGTTGTCGACCGCGACGAAGCCGTACTCGACGAGCGCGCTGCCCAACCGGCCGACGAAGCGCGCCTGATCGTCCTCGTCACCATGGATGAAGCGCGCGAGGTCGACGACGGGGATGGACTGTTCGGCGTGCTGGGACATCTTCTGCGCTCCTGGTCGCGGCCGGATAGCACGTCCGGGCGATCGGAGGCCAGCTTCGTGGAGGACCGGGAGGACCGGAGGGCGCGGTTGGTCAGAGCTCGCTACCCTCGGTGGGTTCGCCCCAGTCCTCGCCGTCGTCGTCGGGCTCACCGTCGTCGTCGTCGGGCTCACCGTCGTCGTCGTCGTCGTCGGTGCCGCGCGGCGAGGCGCCGAAGTCGCCGGGTGAGCGACCGGACTCGACGAACTCGGGTGAGCGACCGGGGCCGGGGTGCAGGAGCAGCGAGGCGTCATAGTGCACGGTGCCGCCGAGGCAGGCGTCGCGCTCGCCTTGTCCGGGATCGGCGAGGTGCGAGTGGGCCTGGAAGCGCATCGAGCCTTGGCCCTCGAGCCCGACGAGCTCGAGGCAGAGCGTGTCCTCGTAGGAGTCCTCGAACTTCGTGATGTAGATGCGGCGCCCCTGCACCTCGATCGTGCTCGACACGAACCAGACCGAGCTGTTGTAGTGGCCGGCGCGCTCGAGCAGCACCTCGCCGAAGTCGGTGGCGTCCATGTCCCAGCTCGCGAGGTCGCCGAGATCGGCGTCGAGCACGATCGGCACTTCGATGAGCGCGCCGTCGTGCGAGCGCAAGACGGTGCCGCTGGCGGCGCCGGTCCAGATCCCGTGGAAGGTGCCGGTGAGCGCGCTGCGCAGGCGCGCGTCGGCCGGCAGGTCGCCGTCGTCGGGCGGCGGCGCGAGATCGGGGGTCGAGGCGCCGCAGGCCGCGAGCGCGCAGGTGACGACGAGGGCGGAGGCGAGGCGGAGCATCGATGATCCTTGGCAAGGCGTCGGCGCGCGGCTCGGGCTCACCCGCGGGTGAGCCAGCCGTTGCGTCGCACCGTGAGTGTCGCGAAAGGCTGAACCCAGAACAAGCCGAAGAGCGCGTACCATCCATAGAGCACGCCGAAGAGCACGTCGGTCGAGCGCTCGGAGCGGAGGTAGACGAAGGCGTAGGGCAGGGCGAAGAGCGTGGAGACGAGCACCGTGCGAAACAGCCACACGGGCGAGGCGAGGAGGAGCCAGGCCCCACCGGCGATCGACACGAGGCGCAGCGCGATCGCCAGCGGCTGCGAGAGGGCGTCGAGCGCGATGAGCGGGCCGGCGAGGAGGCCGCGGGAGACGGCGCGGCGCGGCGTGAAGGCGAGCGCGCGCAGCCCTTCGCGCGTGGTCGAGCGCCCCCAGCGGATGTACATCTTGCAGAGCCGACGGTAGGTCTCGGGGACGATCGTATAGACCTCGGCGCTCTGCTGGTAGCGGGTGTCGTGGCCGAGGGAGAGCACGAGGTTGGTCAGCGCGTGATCGTCGCCGTTGGTGCAGCGCGCGCCGAGGAAACGCTGGTCCCGCCAGCGCATGAGGTGCGGGCGGATCACGGCGAGGCGGTAGCACTGGAGCGCGCCCGGGCAGCACCAGACCGTGCCGAGCCGGCTCTGGTAGGCGCGCACGAAGTCGAAGCCGAGGAGGTAGCGCACGTGCAGCATGCGGGTCAGCAGGTTGGCGAAGCGGTTGAGCACCATGACGCGGCCGGCGACACCGGCGACCCGGGGATCGGCAAATGGCGCGACGAGCGCGCGCAGGGTGTCCGGGCGGGCGACCGAGTCGGAGTCGATCGTGGCGACGAGCTCGCTCACGGCGCGTGAGAAGCCGGCATGGAGCGCGTGGCGCTTGCCGGCGTTGGCGGGCAGGTGCACGACCTCGAAGCGCGTCTCGCCGCGCGCGACCAGACGAGCGTGCGCCTGGTCGAGGGCGACGCCGGTGTCGTCGGTGCTGCCGTCGTCGACGACGATGACCCGCAGGCGGTCGCGCGGGTATTCCGAGGCGAGCAGGCTCTCGACAGTGTCGACGACGCCCGGCCCCTCGTTGAAGGCTGGCACGACGACGGTCAGGGTCGGCAGCGCCGGATCGCCGGCCGGGCGGGAAGGGACGGGGCGGTAGCCGATCCACAGCGCGACGCGCAGCGCGACGACGGCGAGCACGACGAGCGAGAAGGTCGACAGCGCCGGCTCGCGCATGAGCGCGCCGAGATCGACGTGCAGCTCGGAGAGCGCGGCGAGCGCAGTGAGGCCGAGCGCGACGACGGCGATGAGCGGCTTGAGCGCGACGATGGCCGGCGGGTCGCGCGGACGCGGGGGCGGCGCGGGCCTCATGGGGTCTCGAGGAATGCCAATGTTTCCGTGATGATGGGCGGCAGGCTCGCGGTCAGCTCGTGGCCGTCGTCGACCTCGATGAGGCGCGCTGCGGCGAGCGTCGGCACCCACGCGCGCGAACCGTCGATCGGCACGACCGCGTCGCGCGTGCCGTGTATGACCAGGGTCGGGCAGGTCGGGCGCGGGTTGGGCGGGTGGTTTTTCGCGTCCTCGATGAAGCCCCAGTGGATCGGCGTCGGGGTGCCGCGCGCGTCGGGCAGCGGCAGGGCGCCGTCGCGTCGCCAGCGCGCCATCGCGTCCTGGCCGAGGAGCTCTGGCCAGCGCTTGACCATGTCGAGCCCCGGGCAGAGCAGCACGAGGCGGCGCACGCGCTCGGGGTGGAGCTCGGCCCAGCGCGCGGCGAGGTAGCCGCCGAGCGAGGAGCCGAGGAGGTCGACGGGGCTCTGGTCGGCCGCGGCCTCGAACCAGCGGTCGACCTCGGCGAGCGCCGCGCTGATCGTCAGCGTGGAGAAGCTCGGGCGGTTGAGATCGAGGCGATCGAGGGCGCGCCCGCGCT
>WYBB01000159.1 GCA_011526585.1 Deltaproteobacteria bacterium | reverse complement strand
CATGTACATCACCTTCACGTCCGAAGTAGAATCCATCTCCCGAGCCGTCCAGAACACCGTTCGCATGGCACCCTCCTGGTTAGAAGAGTGAGGATGCCAGGACGGCTCGGTCTTCATAGGATCTACACGCGGCCACGAGGGCCGCCCTACACGCGGCGGGCGCGGTGCAGGACCGCCCAAAGGAACAGGTTGCCCGGGCCGATGGTGAGGAGCAGGTAGGTGAGGAAGACCGTCGGCGCCAGCGGCGTGAAGAGACCGGCCAGCGCGATGGCGACGAGGTGGTGGCTCGGGCCGACCACCGCGACCAGGCGGAAGGTCTCGTAGCCGCCGGGGCGACCCTGGCCGGTGACGCGCGCGGCGGTGCGCACGTAGTTGACCAGCGCCCAGTAGAGCACCTTCTCGAAGAGGGTCTTGTCCTGGTCGGCGTACGCGGCGAGGTCGCGGTCGACCGAGTGCGGCTTGAGGCGCTGCTTGATGTCGTCGACGACGCTCGACTTCCAGCTGAAGCTGAAGAAGCCGGCGGCGGTGAGCAGGAGCACCTCGAAGAGGCCGAGCGTGTGGCCGCCGATCACGATCCCGGCGCGCGCGAGCACGATCGCCATCGCGATGTGCACCGAGAGCACGGTCGCGAGGTCGGCGAAGCCGTCGAGCATGCGGCCGCGCCACGGCTTGTCCGAGGGCGGTGACAGGCGCGCGACCTCGCCGTCGGCGCAGTCGGTCACCACCATCGCGAGGAGCAGGAGCCCGCCCAGCGCGGGCCAGAGGCCGCCACCGGTGAAGCAGACGCCGGCCGAGACGCCGAAGAAGGCGGCGAGCATCGAGACCTGGTCGGCGGAGAAGCCCCAGCGGAAGAAGTGCCGGGCCATGCGTTTGGCGAGCGGGCGGCTCAGCGAGGCGTCGAAGCGCTCGTCGAGCACCATCGGACGGGACGTGAGGGTGGTTGCCATGGAAACCTCCGGGCGCTCGCTCGGTGCGCCACACGGGCGGCGGGCAAGTTCCATGCCCCTAACGAGGTCCAGTGATTCCAGCAAGTTTTGCATGACGCGGTGCGTCAGCGCGAAGCGACTTGCGCGGCGCGAGCGCGCAACGCATTGCGCAGCGGACACCGGTTCGAGCGCACGGGCTCAGGGAAGTCGGCCGAGGCGCCCGAGGGCGGCGCGCGCCGCGTCCTTGGCGGCGGGGGCGGGCCAGGGCGCGCGCAGGACCTCGTGCAGGGCGGGCTCGAGGTCGGGCGGCGCGAGGTCGACGAGGGCGCTCAGGAGATTGGGCGCCGCGCTCGGCAGGCGGCCCATCAGCGTCGCGCACAAGAGCGAGCGATCGGCGCCCTGGGTGTTGGCGACGACCCAGCGGGGCACGGCGCGGCCGGCGCGCAGCGCGTCGCGAGCGGTGGCGAGCGCGGTGGGGTAGCGCGAGGGCAGGTCGAGACCGAGCACGGTCGGGTCGTCGATCGACGCGAGCGCGGAGAGCTCGCCGAGCGCGGTGGCGCTCACCGTGGACAGCGGTGAGGCGAGGCGCGCCGTGACCTGGGCGATGAGGCCGGGCGTGTCGGGCGCGGGGGCGGGCAGGCCGTGGCGCGCGCGCAGGGCGCGGCCGAGGAGGTGCATCAGCACGAGCCGCGCGGCCGGGATCGGGGCGCGCGCGACGAGCGGCGGCAGGCGGCGCGTCGCCTCGATCGGGTCCTCGACGGCGAGGCGCCGGGCGCCGGCGAGCTCGAGGGTGAGGAGGCCGCTGGCGATGAGGCGCGCGGCCGGGCGCGGGTCGGGCGCGGACATCGACGGCAAAGGCACGCGCTGGAGCGGGTGGTCGAGCGCGCTCGCGGTGGCGCCGACGAGGTCGAGCGGGCTCGGCAGGTCGGCGGGCTCGCCCTCGGGCGGGCCGTAGAGCTGCACGCTCGGGGCGTGCCAGGCGGCCTGGGCGGTCAGCGCGGCGATGAGCGAGAGCACCGCGTCGGGCGGCGCCTCGGCGAAGTCGAGGCCGGTAAAGAGCGAGAGCCCGGGGATGGGCGGGCTCGCGACCGGGCTCGCGGCCGGCATGTCGGCGCGCGCGGGGCCGACCACCAGGGTCGTCTCGGGGCGCAGGTGCGGGTCGAGCTCGCGCGTGAGGCGCGCGAGGGCGTCGTGGCGTGTCGCGGCGTCGCGCCCGAAGAGCGCGGTCAGCGCGAGGCGGAAGTAGACCTGGGCCAGCCACGCGGGAAGCCCGAGCGCGAGCGTGCGCTGCACGACCTCGTCCCAGGCCGGGTGCGCGAGCGGGTCGGCGATGAAGCGATGCACGCCGAGCGCGACGCCCGTGGGGCCCTTGCGCGCGCTGGGCGGCGTCAGGGGAGGTGCGGTGGGCAGCGCGCGGTCGAGCGGCGGCGGCTCTTCGGGCGGCACGAGCAGCGCCTCCTGGTCGGCGAAGCTCGCCGTGAGGAGGAACCTCCTCTTGGCGTCCTTGTCGCCGGGCTCCGCCACGCCCGCATCAGGCGCGCTTGAGCGCGCCTCGCAGGATCACCTCGGCCATCTGCCGGGTGACCTCCTCCTCGGTGAGCCCGAGCCGCTGCGCCATCGACTGCTCGAGCATGACCTCTTCGAGGCGCGTGTGGATGAAGACGTCGACCATGACGCGCATGAGGATCGCCGGGTGAACGTCGCTGAGATCTTTCGAGCGGCGCGCGAGCAACATCTCGGAGAGCTCGTTGAAGCGGTCGCGGAACTGCTGGATCACCGGCCGCACGTGCCGGCCCTGGAACTCGAGCACGTCGATGTAGAAGAGCTTGAAGCTGTCGCGGTGCTTGCGCACGGTGCGCGCGATGGCCTCGCCGACGGCCGGCAGGTTCTCGGGGAACTCGGGCGCCTGGAAGAGGCGCAGGATCTGGAACATGTCCTGGGCGACGTCGCTCTGCTGGAGGAGGGTCTTGTAGATCTCCTCCTTCGAGCTGAAGTGGTGGTAGATCCCGCCCATCGAGACCTTGGCCTCGCGCGCGATGTCGCGCAGGTTCGAGCCGTTGTAGCCCTGGGACAGGAAGAGCGCGCGCGCCGCCTCGAGGATGCGCTGCTGCTGGGTCCGGTTCTGTTGTTGCAGGTCGTCCACGGGCGCACTATCTCGCCTGGTCGCCGATCGGTCAATCGCGCCGACAGCCCGCGGCCGGAGGGCGCGAGCGCCTGACGACCGCGTCGTTCCCGTTCGGGGACCTGAACTTGTGGTCACCGGGGCCGGTCGCTATTGTCGGTCGCGATGCGCACGCCACGCCCGCCGCTCGCGTTGTTCTTCACCCTCGCGGGCGCGCTCGGCGCCTGCCCCGACCTGCCCGAGTCCACCGTCGGCGACACCAGCGGCGACGGCGACGGCGAGGTCTTCGTCGCGCTCGAGCTCTCGCGGGTGATGGAGTCGGTCGGCCAGCCGGCTGGCGGCGAGCGCATCGCCATCTTCGGCCAGGGCCTCTCCGGCGGCTCCGACGTCGGCCTGCCGGAGGTACGCTTCGGCTCGGCCAGGGGCGAGGCGGTGCTGCTCCTCGACGACGGCCAGCTCAACGTGACGGTGCCGCCTCATGCGCCCGGGCTCGTCGACGTCACCGTCACCCTGCCCGACGGCCAGTCCGAGACCCTGAGCGACGCCTACCTCTATCAGGGGCCGCTCGCGCTCACCGCCATCACCCCGACCGTGTCCGGGATCGACGGCGGCGTCGCGGTCGAGGTCACCGGCGCCGGCTTCACCGCCCAGACGCGCATCCTCATCGGCGGGCGCATGCTCGAGGGCGCCACGCGCGTCGACGACGAGACCATCATCGGCACCGTACCGGCGCGCCTGGCGATCGACGCCGAGCACCTGCCGGTCGTCGACGTCATCGCGAGCAACGGCTTCGAGCAGCGCACCTTGTCGGGGGCCTTCACCTACGTCGTGCCGCTCGCGCTCGACGCGCTCTCGCCGATCTCGGGCCCGGCGACCGGCGGCACGCTCGTCACGCTGAGCGGGCGCGGGCTCTCGCTCGGCAGCGTCGTCTTCGTCGGCGGCGTGCCGGCCGAAAACGTCGAGGCCGGAACCGACGGAAGGACCCTGGTCGTGCGCGTGCCGCCCGGGCCGCACGGCACGACCGACATCGTCGTGGAGAACACGACGGGGATCGCCGACGCGCCGCGGGCGACGGTCACGCTCGCCAACGCCTTCTTCCGCGTCGACGAGTCGCGCCTGCCCGGCGTGCTCTGGGCCGGCCACGCCTATCCGCCCAAGGGCGCGCGCGCGGGCGGCGAGCGCGTGGCGATCTCGCTCCGCGGCCTGTCCGCGGCCGACGGCGTCAGCGTGCGCTTCGGGCGGATCGACGCCACGGTCGAGGAGGTGCGCCCCGAGGAGGGCGCCGTCATCGTCACGACCCCGCCCGCGACCGAGCCCGGCCTCGTGCAGCTCGTCATAAGCCGCGGCGGCGTCTCGACCCAGCCGCTGACCTGGGAGTACGTCGCCGACTTCGCGTTCGACGAGGTCAAGCCGACCTTCCTGCCGCTCGAAGGCGGCGACCTGGCGCTCTTCGGCAAGGGCCTGTCGCGCGACGGCGAGGTGCTGGTCGGCGGCAAGCCGGCGACGATGCGCTCGGGCGGCGGCGAGCGCCTGGTCGTGCGCGCCGGGCCGAGCGTGCCGGGCTCGGTCGACCTCGTCTACCGCGCGCCCGACGGCCGCGAGCTGCGCCTGTCGGCAGGCGTCGACTACCGCAGCGCGACCTCGAAGCTCTGGGCGGTCTCGCCCGAGCTCGGCGCGCAGTCCGGCGGGCGCATCGTGCGCCTCTTCGGCGAGGGCTTCAGCGCGCTCGAGCCCGACCCGGTCTTCGGCTCCGAGCGCGGCTCCGAGCGCACGCTCATCGACGACCACCTCGTCGTCGTGCGCGCCCCGCGCGGCGACCCGGGCCACGTCAACGTCGGGCGCGGTCCGCTCGGGCGGCTGGCGATGCCCTTCCGCTACCACGACCCGGGCCAGCGCCTGGGCGGCACGGCGGGCGGCCCGGTCCCCGAGGCGCTCAACGTGACCGTGCTCGATCGCATCACGCGCGAGGGCGTTCCCGACGCCTTCGTCATCCTGTGGGACGACATCGACGGCCCCTACCAGGGGCTCACCGACGACCGCGGCCAGATCACCTTCTCCGACGTGTACTTCGGGCCGATGTTGATGGTGACCGCGGCGGCCGACAACTACACGACCGCCAGCATCGTCGAGTTCGACGCGCGCGACGCGACGCTCAACCTCATCCCGCTGCGTCCGGCCGAGCCCGGCGGCGGCGGCGGCGGACCGGGTCCCGAGCCGCTGCCCGACAGCGTGCTCTCGGGCAAGGTGCTCGGCTTCGACAAGTACGTCGTCACCCCGCCGGGGAGCTGCGAGCCGCGCGTCGGCCACGTCGAGGGCACGCTCTGCGCGCCGTGCGCGTCGCACGAGGAGTGCGAAGGCGAAGGCGCCTTGTGCACGCCGCTCGGCAAGGAGGGCGCGCGCTGCACGACGGCCTGCGCCATCGACGCCGACTGCCCCGACGGCTTCGTGTGCGCCGGGGTCGAGGGCGGGGTGCAGTGCGTGCCCGACTCGGGGCGCCGCACGGCGCGCTGTCAGGTGACGATGCCCGACGTCTTCTCGGTGGTGCAGGTGCCGCTCACGCCGACCAACAGCGAGGGCGTGTACAGCTTTTCGAGCGACCCGGGAGAATACGCCGTCGTCTGCCTGGGCGGCGTCGAAGACGACCTGACCGGGATCTTCAGACCGCTCATCATGGGCGTTAGACGGCACGTCTTCGCGCAGCCCGGCACCGCCGTCGCCAACCAGGACGTCGTGCTGGACATCCCGCTCACGCGCGATTTGAGAATACGGCTCGACGGCGCCCCGGTCGGCCGCCCCAAGACCGAGCTGCACACCGCGCAGGTCTTCGTGAACCTCGGCGCCGATGGCGTCTTCCTGATGCCGCAGGAGGGCCGGGGCATCGATCAGAACGTGTTCGAGCTGGAGGGCTTCCCGGCGGCCTTCGCCGAGAGCCTCTACGACGCGTCGCTGACGGTGTACGCGACCGCGGTCATCGACCGACCGCGCGAGGACCAGAACGGCGTCGGCAGCTTCGTCATGCACGAGGGCATCAAGGAGCTCTTCAGCGACGCGGTCTTCGAGCTCGCGACCGAGAGCGGCGTGCGCCATCGCGCGACCGGCATGAGCGAGCCGATCTGGGGCATGCGCGGCCTGGCGGGCACCGAGCGCCTGTGGGCGGTGGGCGACGACGGGCGCGTCGCGGCGTTCGACGGCACGCTCTGGGGGGTGCAGCAGACGCCGACCGGCTCGAGCCTGCGCGGGGTGTGGCCGGCGTCGCCGAGCGAGGTCTGGGCGGCGGGCGACGCGGGCGCGGTGGTGCGCTTCGACGGGCTGCGCTGGGTGATGGTGCCGATGCCGGCGGCGATCGCGCGCGCGGCCTGGCGCGGGATCGAGGGCGTCGTCGCGTCGGACGCGCCCTTTGGCCAGGGCGAGGCCGAGGCGCTGTGGGTCTGGGGCGAGCGCGGGGTGTGGCGCAACGGCGATCCGCAGAGCGGCGCGACGAGCGCCTGGGTCGAGATCGCCGGGCCCCTCGGCGGCAGCGTCAACGCGCTCGCGGCGGTGACCGCCGGCGAGGTGTGGATGGTCGGCGACGGCGGGCTCATCCGGCGCTGGCACGACGGGGTCCTCACCGACTACGACGTGCCGGGCGCGGATCTGCGCGCGCTGGCGATCGTGCGCCCCGATCTGATCTGGGCGGTCGGCGACGACGGGCGGATCCTGCGCTGGGACGGCACGGTGTGGTTCGAGCTCCTGCCGGTCACGGCGCGTGCGCTGCACGGGATCACCGCGCCGCGCGACGACAGCGCCTGGGCGGTGGGCGACGCCGGCGAGGTGCTGCGCTGGGACGGGCTGCGCTGGCGCGTGCAGGAGGCGGTGGCGCACTCGGACCTCTTCGCGGTGGGCGAGACGCCGAGCGGCAAGGTCTTCGCGGCGGGCGTGGCGACGCTGATCGTCGGCCCGTTCATGCAGTTGCCGCGGCCGGCCAACCCCAACCCGCTCGGCAACTTGAGCTCGCTCGAGCTGCGTTGGCTCCTCGATCCGGGGGCCGACGCTTCGTTCAACTGGGTGCGCCTCTTCCACCCGTCGGGCTTTCCGTTCTGGCAGATCGTCGCGCACGGCCCGCGGCGCTCGATCCCGCTGCCCGATCTCGACGCGGCGTGGGGGCTCCAGGCGCTGTGGCCGGGCGAGGGCTACCTGATGATCTTCCGGGCGTACGTGCCGGGCTTCGACATGGGGGCCTGGGACGAGACGATCCTGACACCGTACCGGTGGCGGTCGTGGTCGATGGAGATCTTCTCGATGAACGTGCCCGAGCCCGCGGATTGAACGGGCGACTCGGGCTCGCATGGAGCGCGGCGATCGCGCTGCTCGTCGCGCTGGGAGGGACGGCGCGGGCCGAGGTCGAGACGCTGTGGCGCGCGCTGCCGTTCGCCGAGCTGGTGCGGCACGACCTCGCGCCGCTCGATCTGCACACGCTGGTCGCGCGGGCCGAGGCGCTGAGGCAGCGCCTCTTCATCGACGAGACGACGATCGCGATCGAGCGCGGCGAGGACCTCGAGCTGGCGATCGGCTACGCGGCGGCGGTGACGCTGCTCGCCGAGCGCGGGGCGAGCACGGACAACCTCCTGGGCGCGCGGCGATCGGCCGCGTACCTGTTGCACGCGACCGGGGTCATGGCCGAGCGCGATCCGCACCTGCGCCTGGCGGTGGTCGAGCTCGGTGCGTTGGAGGACGAGGCGGCGCGCGCGCTGGCGCGGAGCGTCAAGGCGATGCGCGCCTGGGGTCGCGAGGCGTTCGCGGCGGCGCTGGCGGAGCAACGCGCGCGCGGTGAGGCGCTGAGCGCGGCGGCGCTCGCGCAGGCGGGACACGTGGCACTGGCCGAGGGCGACGCGCTCGGCGCGGCGGTGAGCTTCGTCGAGGCGGCCGGCCAGGAGGCGCTGCCGCGGCTGGGCTGGGCGGCGTGCGAGGCTCTGGCGGCGGTCGGCGACGCGCGAGCGCTGACGATGTGTCGGGAGATCGAGGCGCGCTTCGTCACGGTCCTCCCGGCGAGCCGGAGCGGGTTCGAGGCGGCGCGCAGACGAGGCGAGGCGAGGCGCGAAGGCGTGGTGGCGGCGTCGGCCGACGAGGACGCGCGCCGGTTGGTGGCGCTGGTGGAGCGCGCGGTGGCGCAGGGGCTCGGACGGAGGCGGGCGCTCGGCGCGGCGGAGAGGGCCGCGCTCGAGGCGGCGCTCGGGGCGTACGAGACAACCTCGGAGGACGGGCGCAGGGCGGCGCGTGCGCTCAGGGCGGTGGTCGCGCTGGCGGCGTTCGTCGCGCGGGAAGAGGGCGCCGAGGCGCGGCTCGAGGCGGCGCTGGAAGCGGTGGAGGAGGACGACGGCGCCGAGGATGCGCGGGAGGTGGGGCTCGGGGCGCGGCTGAGGCTCGTCGCCGGGCTCCTCGGCGAGCGCTGGGAGGAGGCCAGGGCGCACGTGCTCGGGCGGGCCGGGCGGCAGGAGCGCGCGGCGATCACGCGCTTCATCGCGCGGGTCGAGCTCGGGCTCGGGGTGAGGACGCGGGACCGGGCGCGGATCGAGGCGGCGCTGGCGGTGATCGAGGGCGGCGCCGAGGGCGAAGGAGAGAAGAACGGGGCGGCACGCCTGGCGGCGATCGTCGGACGCCGCGCGCTGGAGGTCGCGAGCGGGGAGGCGCTCGGGCGCGAGCGGCTCGGCGAGGATCGCCGCGCGCTCGGCGAGATGACGTTCACTTTCGATGTCGAGACTCAATCAGGCAGGGCGCTGGCGCAGTCGGTCGCGTTCACGTTGGCGACGCTGGAGGCGCGCGACGGCGCGCATGCGCGGGCGGGCGAGCTCCTGCGCGAGGCGAGGCGCTTCGGCGGGGAGCTCGGGCCGCTGGCGGCGGGGCTCGCGCAGCTCGTGACGGGAGACGCGGCGGGCGCGGCCGAGCTGTGCGCGCGCGGCGCGGCGCGGGAGCCAGCGCTGAGACAGGCGCTCTTGACCTGCGAGGCGCTCGGCGCGGAGGAGGCGAGCGCCGCGTGGCGCGCGGCCGAGGCGCTGTGGGACGCGGCCTTCCTGCCGCAGATCCTGCGCGCGGGCACCGCGCGGGCGGTCTTCGTGCCGGACCTCGATCTCGGCGCCGGGCTCGACCCCGCGGGGCGCGTCGTCGCCAGGGTCCGGCTCGAGCCGGTGGTCGTGCTGCTGCCCGAGCCGAGCCCGGCGCGCGTCGAGGTGCGGCGCAGGGCCGGGCTCTGAAGGTGCGGCGGGCGAGACAACGCTTGCGCGGGGTCGCGGGGTGGGCGAAACGAGAGGGCATGAACGAGAGGTTCACGAAGATCGCGGTCGGCGTCACGCTGCTTGTCATGGGCGGCGCGGCCCTCGGAGAGGTCGCGCGCGCGGACAAGGCCCCGCCGCCGCGCGAGGACAAGGCGCCGGCGCCGCGCGAGGACAAGGCGCCAGCGCCACCCGACGAAGACGCGAAGACACCGCGCGAAGGCGACGCGGCGACGCCCGCGGAGCCGGCTCCCGAGGCGCCGCCGAGGGTCTGGCGCATCGAGGACACGCGCCCCAAGCGGTTGCCTGACGGGGTCTTCCACGGGCGGCTCGAAGGCGGGGGTGAGGCCACCGCGGGCACCGAGCTCCGGGTCACGATCATCGGCGGTCGGGTGATCGAGGCGTTCCTGAGGAGGCCCGCGGGCTTGCCGGTCTTCGATCTCTTCCCGGTCGAGTCCGGCGACTCGCTGGAGATCCGGCTGCAGGGGGCGAGCGGCAGCGAGTTCGTGCGCATCCACGGCGCCTTCTTCGACGCCGAGCGCGGCGCGGGGCGCTTCGACGGGGTCTTCGGGCGGCACAAGACCGAAGGCACCTGGCGCGTCGCGCGGCGATGAAGGCGCGACCGCGAGGCGGTGCCGGGCGCGGGCTCGAGGGCGCGGCGACGTTCGGGCGGCGGGCGACCGGGATCCGCGTGCGCCAGCCGACGATCGACGACGCGCTGTCGATCGGCATGCTCGTGCACGTGGCGCTGAGCGACGCGCCGTCGGCGCCGCTGGACGCGGACGAGCTCGGCGACGACCTCGAGCAGATCGGGCGCGACTTCGTGTCGGCGATGAGCTTCGGCAACGAGTCGCTCCTGCTCGCGGAGGTCGGGCGCAACGCGGCGGGGGTCGTGCGCCTGGTGCCGCGCGAGTTCGTGCGCGGGGCGCACATCGCCACCATGCAGCTCCTGGTGGCGCCGACCCTGCGCGGGCGGGGCGTCGGGCGGGCGCTGCGCGACGCGGGCCTGGCGGAGGGCTTCGGCGGGCGGCGCTTCGAGCGGATCGAGATGGCGGTCGCGAGCCACGATCTGGCGCTGGAGCGGCTGGTCGGAGGGGACGGCGCGCGGACCTGGTCGCTCGAGCGGGTGGAGCGGCGCGCGCTCAAGGTCGACGGCCGCTGGCGCGACTACGCGATCTGGGTCACCGAGCAGGGGTGAAGCGCGTCGCGACGGGACCGAGCGCACGTTCGCGGTTCTTGGTTTACCCGGGGCTTGCGGATCTGGGTCACCCTTTGTGATACAGTGCCGGACTTTCGCGGTGGTGCCAGGAGCGACGAGGACATGGTGACAGAGAACGCGCGGCGGTACGGATGGGTCGCTCTGTGGCTCGGCGTGGGTCTCTTCGGCGCCTGCGGCGACGACAAGAAGACGGGCGTCACCGAGGTCGAGGAGGACGCGGCCGACGAGATCGAGGTCTTCGTGCCCGAAGAGGTCGCCGAGGACACGACGGTGACGATCGACACCGCGGCGCCCGAGGTCGAGGTCGACGCCGGCCCGCCCAAGCCCGGCGAGTTCGGCTACCCGTGCGACGAGAACCTCGACTGCAACAGCGGCTGGTGCATCCAGACCGTCGACGGGCGGCAGTGCACCCGCACCTGCCTCGACACCTGCCCGGAGGACTACGACTGCCGCGAGGCGCCCGGCACCGACGCGACCTACGTGTGCCTGCCGCGCTTCCTCCGTCTGTGCGACCCGTGCCGCGAGACGGTCGACTGCAACCACGACGGCGAGAGCGGCAACTACTGCCTCTCGTACGGCGATGACGGGCGCTTCTGCGGCGCGGCATGCGCGCAGGACTCCGACTGCCCGGGCGAGGGCTACGTCTGTCGCAACGTGCCGGTCGGGGGCGGCGCCGAGGCGATGCAGTGCGTGCCGGGAGACGGCGCACAGTGCGAGTGCTCGCCGCTGGCCAAGCAGCTGCAGAAGGCGACGGTGTGCAAGGCGAGCAACGAGCACGGCAGCTGCGAGGGCACGCGCTTCTGTCTGCAGAGCGGGCTCTCGCTGTGCGACGCGCAGCCGCCCTTCCCCGAGAGCTGCAACGGCCTCGACGACAACTGCAACGGCGTGGTCGACGACTTCCCGCCCGACTATGTGTGCGAAATCACAAATGAATTCGGGACGTGCCCGGGCCGGGGCACCTGCGTCGAGGGCGTCGAGACCTGCGAGGGCACGCCGCCCGCCCCGGACATCTGCGACCTCGTCGACAACGACTGCGACGGCGAGACCGACAATGGCCTCTGCGACGACCTGAACCCGTGCACGACCGACTCCTGTGACCCCGAGACCGGCAACTGCATCCACGTGCCCGACAACACGCGCCTGTGTGACGACGGCGATGTGTGCACCCAGGTCGACAAGTGCCAGGACGGGACGTGCACCGGCTTCAACCCGCTCTCGTGCGAGGACGGCAACCCGTGCACGACCAACACCTGCGACCCGACCGTCGGGTGCCTGTCGAGCTTCAACACCGCGAGCTGCGAGGACGGCAACCCGTGCACCGTCAACGACGCCTGCAACCAGGGGGTGTGCGTGTCGGGCGGGCCGAACTCGTGCGACGACGGCAACCCGTGCACCGACGACTCGTGCGAGGCCGGCGTCGGCTGCCAGAACCAGAGCGACGACAACAACTCGTGCAACATCCCGGGGCTGGCGCAGTGCAGGCGGCCGAAGTGCCAGGCCGGCCAGTGCGTCGCGATCAACAACGACGGCGTCGGCTGCACCACCAACAGCGGCGACTGCCCGGCCGGCACGTGCAGCGGCGGGGCCTGCCGCGTGAACCTGCCGCAGACCTGCAACTACGATCCGGACTTCTGCGAAGCCGACGTGCCCGGGACGTGCTCGTCCAACGGCGACTGCATCCCCGGCGCCAACCCGAGCTGCCAGTGCGGCCCGTGCGCGGGGATCTGCGTGTGCTGTCAGCTCGGCCCGATCCCGCTGGCGGTCTGCCTCACGTTCTGACGATCGATGCGTCGCATTGGTCGCGGCCGAGCACGCTCCTCCTATCGCGGGCGCGCGTCCGGCGGCAGGGCGTAGGTCACCGACGCGTGCGCGATGGCGTGCTCGTCGCCGGCGCTGTGCATGACGACGCGGCCGACCGCGAGGGTGCGGCCGAGCTTGAGCAGCTCGGCGCGCGCGATGACGGGGCGCGGCTCGGGCCGGCGCAGGAAGTCGATGTGCAGGCTGGTCGTCACGGCGAGGGCGACGGGGCCGAGCTTCATCAGGATCAAGAAGTACATGGCGACGTCGGCGAGCGTCATCAGCGTGGGGCCGGAGATGGTGCCGCCCGGGCGCAACATGGCGTCGCTCGGGGTCAGGGTGAGCGCGAGCCGGTCGCCCGCGAGCTCGCCGATCTCGATCGGGAAATCGAGCGCGGCCGGGTAGTGCTCGGCGAGGAAGGCGCGCACGCCGGCGGCGTCGAGCTTCATGCGCGGACCTCGATCGTCGGCAGGTCGAGGAGCGCGGCGCTCATCTGGTCGGCGGACTCGAAGCGCTCTTCGGGGGACTTGGCGAGCGCGCGATCGAAGAAGCGCTGCCAGGTCTCGCGCGAGCGATCGGAGCCGTCGAGCCACTGGCCGATCGCGGGCACGGGGTCGCGCAGGTGCGCCTGGTAGAGGGTGTGGCGATCGCCGTTGAAGGGCAGGCGACCGATCAAGAGCAGGAAGAACATGACGCCGGCAGCGTAGAGATCGACCCGCAGATCGAGGGCGTGGCCGAGGATCTGCTCGGGCGCCATGTACTCGGGTGTGCCGAGGATGCGCAGCGGCTGGGTGACGCGCATCGAGCGCTCGCGCTCGGCGGCGATGATGCGCTCGGGGGTGAGCGCGCCGTCGGCGAGGCGCGCGATGCCGAAGTCGATGAGCTTGACGACGAAGGGGTCGTCGTCGACGACGGTGGCGAAGAGGTTGGCGGGCTTGACGTCGCGATGGATGTAGCCGCGGCGGTGCACGTGCTCGAGCGCGCGCAGCGTCTGCAGGGTGGCCGAGATCGCCTGGTGGTAGGGCAGCGGATCCGAGCCCATGAAGCGGTTGAGCGGCAGGCCGGAGAGGCGCTCCATCACGAGGAAGAGCTCGCGGCCGGCGGGGCCGTCGTGCTCGCCGAAGTCGTGCACGGCGACGATGTTGGGGTGGGCCATCTTGGCCATGACGACGGCGCCGCGGCGGAAGCGGCGGGTCGCCTCCTCGTCGTGGTCGCCGATGAGCTTGACGGCGACCTTGCGCATGAGGGTGAGCTGCTCGGCCTCCCAGACGACGCCCATGGCGCCGACTCCGATCGGGCGGCGGAAGCGATAGTGCCGGGCGAGCACCAGATCGGTGCGATCGTGGAGGACGGCGCCGCCGTCCCGCGGGCAGGGCGCGGCCGAGGCGTAGGTGCCGCGACAGCGGGGGCAGAGGTAGCGCGTGGGAGCCGGCAACTCGGGTCGGGGGTCGTGCAAGGCGAGCCCATCATCGGCGGCTCGGCCGGCAAAGGCAATCACGTCGAGTGCGAACGCCTGCGCCCCGGGCGATTGACTCGACCCGCGCGCGCTGGCTCGATCCAGGCATGCACATCAACGCCCGCCTCGCGCTCGCGCTCGCCCTCTTCTTCGCCGCATGCAACGACGACGACGACACCTCGGACGCGACCGTGCCCGACGTGACGACCCAGGACTCGTCGCCGGACACGAACACCGACACGACCCCGCCCGACTGCGGCGGCTGCCCGACCGGCAAGACGTGCTGCCCGAGCCGTTTCACCGGCGACATCCCGCGCTGCGTCGACCCGACGCTCAACCCCGAGAACTGCGGCACCTGCGGCACGTTCTGCGCCGGCGCGTGCCGCGACTCGGCCTGCATCGACGCGCCGGAGTGCCAGGCCGACGGCACCTGCGCCGACGCCACGCTCCAGTGCTCCGGCCAGGGCGGGCTCGGCCGCTGCTGCCCGGCGGGCACGACGTTCATCGCCACCCCGACCGACTTCTTCGGCTGCTGCCCCGACGGCGACATCTGCGGCTGCCGCGAGGGCATGTGCCCGATCTCGCTCGCCGCCGCCAAACACGACATCCACTACCTCGACGCCGAGCGCGTCGCCGCCTTGGGCCGGGAGCTCCTCGCGACGCGCCTTGCGACCTGGCGCTACAAGCACGACCCGAGCGCGCGTCTGCACCTCGGCTTCATCATCGACGACGGCGTGCCCGCGCCAGGGATCGCCGACGACGGCGCGCACGTCGATCTCTACGGCTACGTCTCGCTCGCGGTCGCGGCACTCCAGAAGCAGCAGCGTGACCTCGATCGCATCGAGCGCGAGCTCGACGAGCTGCGCCAGCGGGTGCACGCTCTCGGCCGCTGAACGCCGATGATCGAGCTCGACGAAAGGTGCGTCGGTCCGCCGCCGCGCTCAGCGGCGATGGCGCTTGAGGTCCTTGAGGCGGCGCGTGGCGGCGTAGACGGCGACGGGGGTGTCGAGCGGGGCGTCGGGCAGCTCGCGGGCGAGCGAGGCGAGGAGCTCGGGCGAGGTGGTGCGCAGGAAGGGGTTGGTCGCCAGCTCGACGGCGAGGCGCTCGGGCACGGTCGCCTCGCCGCGGGCACGACGGGCGGCGACGTCGGCGACACGGCGGACGAGCGCGGGGTTGTCCGGTTCGAGCGTGAGCGCGAAGCGGAGGTTGTCCTCGGTGTACTCGTGGGCGCAGAAGATCCAGGTCTCGGGAGGCAGCGCGGCCAGGCGGGCGAGGCCCTCGAGCATCGCGGACGGCGGGCCCGAGAAGAGGAAGCCCGAGCCGCCGGTGAAGAGGGCGTCGCCGGTGAAGGCGAGGTCTTCGAAGTGGTAGCTGACGTGGCCGTCGAGGTGGCCCTCGGTGAGGATCACGCGGCCGGGCACGCCGGCGAAGTGAATCGTCTGCTCCGGGCGGACAGGATCGGTGAGGCCGGGGATCTGAGCGGCGACGGCGGCCGGGCCGATCACGCGCAGGCCGCCGAGCAGACCGCGGCGGGCGAGGTCGCGGTTGACGCCGATGTGGTCGCCGTGGGTGTGGGTGTTGATGACGGTGGTGAGGACAACGCCGAGTGCGTCGCAGGCCGCGAGCACGGGGCCGGCCTCGGGCCCGTCGACGATGGCGGCCTGCCCGTCGGCGACGACGAGCCAGCCCAGGTTGTCGGTGGCGAGCGGCACGGCGTGCACGACGAGGCGGCCGCTGGCCGAAGGCGTCGGGGGTGATGGGGTGGTGACGCAGTGCATGGTCCGGAGGGTCGTACGCGATCGGCGGGCGTGTCGAGTCTTCAGTCCTCGGACTCGGCGAGCTCGTCGAGCAGGGCCTCGGCCTCGAGGCGCGGCGCGGCGTGACCCTGGGCGACCGCCAGGCGGCGCGCCTCTTCGAGGGACTCGCGCGCGACCCTGGGGTCGGCGAGCTCGTGCAGCGCGAGCGCGCCCAGGCGCAACCATGCCAGGCAGTAATCGGGCTTCAGCGTGACGAGCTCACCGTATTCGCGGAAGGCGTCCAGCGTCCGGCCGGCCGCCTCGTAGGCCTGGGCGAGGCTCCAGCGCGGCAGCTCGGAGTGGGGCATCTTGTCCTTGAGCGCGAGGAAGCGCTCGATCTTCGCCTGCGCCTCCGCGCTCAAGCCTTGCCCCCGGCCTCGCTCAAGCGCTCCTTGGCCTGGCCGACCCAGTCCTCACGCTCGATCTTGCCCGGCAGCGCGCCGATCGCCTCGCTGACCTTGTTGATGATCTCCTCGTCGAAGGCGGCGACCTGCGCGTAGGTGTAGATACCGAGCTCGTTGAGACGCTGGCCGGTCTTGGGGCCGATCCCCTTGATGCCGCCGATCAGATCGTCGGCGTCGCCCGGCTTGGCCACCGGCACCTTGGCCCCGAAGAGCTCCCAGAACGCGTCGGAGACGCCCGCCGGCTTCTTCGTCCTGGCCGCCTCGGCCTTGGCTTTCGCCTCCGCCTCGGCCTTCTTCTTCGCGTCCGCCTCGGCCTTCGCCTTCGCCTCCGCCTCGGCCTTCTTCTTCGCGTCCGCCTCGGCCTTCGCCTTCGCCTCCGCCTCGGCCTTCTTCTTCGCCTCCGCTTCGGCCTTCGCCTTCGCCTCCGCCTCGGCCTTCTTCTTCGCCTCCGCTTCGGCCTTCGCCTTCGCCTCCGCCTCGGCCT
>WYBB01000158.1 GCA_011526585.1 Deltaproteobacteria bacterium | reverse complement strand
CGAGCGCGTAGAGGCGCGCCTCGGCGAGCGTGCCGTCGGGCGCGAGGTACCACCAGACGCCGTGGGGCAGGCCCTCGACCTGGAGGCCGAAGGTCATCGCCTGCCCGTCGGGGTAGAACGCGAAGAAGGGGCCGGTCTTTTGGAAGTCGGACCAGGTCTCGATCCAGACGAGGTCGTCGTGATCGTCACCCCACGCGTAACTCAGGGCGGCGCTCTCGCGGGGCGGGGCGGTCAGGACCGTGAAGTTCTTCTCGAATAGCGGATGGCAGCGCCTGGGCAGGTTCCATGGCAGGCCTTTGGGAACGTAGTCAGGCACCGGCAGACCCAGGAAGGCGTCAGGCAGCTCGCTCGTCGCCAGGAGCGGGCGGGCGCGGTGGTCCAGAACGAGCACGAGCTGGGCGTGGTAGGGCGGGTCCACGAACGGACCGTCGACACAGGTGATCGTCGTCTCGTTCTCGTGCCATTCCACGGTCTCGACCATCTCGTCACCGCAGCGCGGCCTGCTCGCGACGCCCCGTGACCCCGCTTCGAGGTCCCACTCGGCGCGCATCTTGTCGAGCCTCAGTCGCGCGAGCCCACAGGCGCTCTCATCGACCAGCTCGGCCCGCCAATCCACGATTTGCGGTCCCGACGGCGTCTTGGAGTAGCTCCTCGCGTTGAACCCGTGCGAGTGGGTCCAGAAGGTAGAGTGCCCTCTGTGCACTTCGGTGAGCAGCTCGGACGCCGGGCTCGGATGCAGGCGGAAAGCCATGACCGCGACCTGACCGTCGAGGAGCCAAGTGAGGCTCCACGTGCTCGCGTTGAACCTGGCGCCTCTCAGTTGGCGATCCGGATCGCCCTCTGCGATGACGGGCAATGGCTGGGCTTGCGCCCGTCCCGAGGGCGGGAGCAGCAGAATCAGCAGTGCGAGGAGAAGCGCTCTCATGGCAGGGTGCTCCGGGACAAAGGTGCACGCGTAACGTCCTGGAGGAGGCGCTCACGCTGCTCGGGATCCTCCCATTCTGAACGCGTGACTGCGCGCTCGCCAGCATGACCCCTGACGACCACCGTCTCGTAGGGGAGCTCGATCATCTTGCCCGCGACCGACGCGAGCGGCCGGCCGCGCTCGGGGCTCAGCGGGAGGTCGCTCGCGGCGACCTCGGCGGGACGCACCAGAGGCAAGGTGAGCGGAAGCCGCTGGGTCGCCTGGAGCTCGCACCTCCGCCGTTCGTCCGAGGCGCGCAGCCAGTAGTGACTCTTGACCGTGCGTGCGCCGACCTGCCGCCCGAAGGCGGCCTCGACGTGCAGCTCGGTCGCGACGATCAAGGTGAACTCGTTCGGAGACCCGCGCACCAGGTCGAAGACCGAGCGGCCGACCGTGCCCTCGGCGAGCTCGCTGCCGCCCTCGGCCGGCGTGCGCGCGGCGACCAGCGCGTGACAGCTGTTCGCACGCGCCAAGAGGTCGCTCGCCCGCTCGTGCAGCTCCGCGAGCACGACGCCGACCGAAGCGACGAACGCCTGGCTCGGCGTCAGACCGAGCGCTCCATCCTCCGGTGTGGCGATCATCCGGAGCTCGAGCCCGGCCTTGCTCAGCTTCTCGCCGAACGCTTGGAAGCTCTGCGTGAGCACGAAGCCGCGGAGGGACTCGAGCTCGCCCGCGAGGGCATCGAACTTCCCGTTGAGCGCGGCGACCATCCCGGTGACGGCATCACCGCCGTTCGCTCGCTGCTCCTTGCCCCGCACGCGCTCGGCGGCATCGGCGCCACCGACGGTCGCGCGCGAGGCGTCGACGATCTTTGCGCCAAGCGCGCCGGCGCCCCCCTTCAGGAGGGCGCTCTGAGCAGTCTCGACCATCGACTTGAGCATCGACGCGGCGCTCGTCAGCGCGACCAGCACGTCGAGCAGCCCTGGCATCTGGGAGTCCTTGTAGGCCTCGACCGCAGCGTCCAGGCGCTCAGCATGCCCGGCCCGAGCCTCATCCTGATCCAGAATCTCTTCGACGTAGGATTCGATCGACACGAGTTGCCGCTGCGCCAGACCGAGCTCGAGGTTGGCCAACTGAAGAGACCTGTCGGCCCTGTGCTCCCAGCTCAGCGCAAGCCCGCGCTCGGTCTCGACTGACCGCGCCACTTCACCTTCGAGTGCCGCCTTCAGCGTCCGATTCTCCTCGCGCAGCGCGCCGTTCTCCTCGCGCAGGCGCTCGGCCTCACCCGGGCCCGCGACCTCGCCCCGCGCTCCGCCCTCCGACCCCGGCTTGCGCTGCACCGGCGCCGCGGCGGGTCGCGGGCTCAGCATCTTCTCCCCCTCGGAAAACGACGTGCCCCGCAGCGCGCGACGGATCCCTCCCGCCCCCGCCTCCGGCGCAGGTGCGCGCCCTCCCGGCGGCCGGGCGGATCCCTCCCGCCGCTCGATGAACCTCGGCTCTGACATGCTGCCCCTCGCTCTCGGTGTTCCCGAGGGGCAGCAGTGCGAGTCGCGTGCCAGGTCGCGTCCGACGTCGCGCCAGAGCGAGCGCGACACGGTGGGGCCCACGCACATCACCGGTGCTGGGGTCGCTGGGGTCCGCCGACCCCGATTGCGTGCGCGAGCGCCGTTCCCGCGGCCTACCTGGCGCGGATCCGCTCGTAGGTCGGGTTGGCGACGCGCCCCATGCGGCCGCTCCGATACATCTCGATCGACTCGCGCAGCTCGGCCTGCGTCGACATGACGAACGGCCCGTACGACGCGAACGGCTCGTCGATCGGCTCGCCGCCGCCGAGCAGCGCGCGCACCGGCCGGCTCGAGTCGTTGTGCAGATGGATGCGGTCGCCGTCGCGACGCGTCAGCGCCATGTGCCCTTCGCCGATCGCCTCGCCGCCGACGACCACGTCGCCGTCGACCGCCTGCACGAACGCGGTCCAGGTGCGCGGGTAGTCGACCTCGACCCCGGCGCCGGGCTGGATGGCGTAGTCGATGAGGCCGATCGGCGTGTGCGTCGAGATCACCGCCTCGACCCCGTGGGCCTCGCCGGCGAAGACTCGCGCGCGCACGCCTGCGACCTCGACCGTCGGGATCTTGTCGTGGGTCGTGTCCTGGTACTTCGGCTGCACCTTGCGCGCCGCCGCCGGCAGGTTCACCCAGAGCTGCACGCCGAGCACACGACCACCGTTTTCGCGCAGCGCGTCGGCGGGGTTCTCCTCGTGCACGATGCCGTTGCCCGCGGTCATCCACTGGATGTCGCCGGCGCCGATCACGCCGCGGTTGCCGAGCGAGTCGCCGTGCTCGATGAGGCCGTCGACCATCACGGTCACCGTCTCGAAGCCGCGATGCGGATGCGGCGCGAGCCCGCCGAGCTGCCCCTTGGCGATGGTGAAGTCGAAGTGGTCGAGCATCAGGAACGGGTCGACCTGATCGAAGCCGATCCCGGGGATGGTGCGGCGCACCTTGAAGACCTCGCCGACCTGTGCGCGGCGCGGCGGCACCACACGCGCGACCGAGCGTGCGCGCCGATCGGAGCCCGGGCGCGGGTCGGCCTCGGTGGCGTGGAGCGAGGGGCGGGTGAAGAGGACCGCGCCAGCGGCGATGGCCCCCTCGAGCAGGCGACGTCGAGTGATGATCATGAAAGTCATTCTTGGCACTCGGCGCACTCGGGGCAAGCGGCGGGTCCGCGGGCGCCGTGCCGGTGACCCTTGGTGGCGCGCCCGCCTGGCGCGCGGCCGCGAGCCCAATCATTCACGGGATCGATGGCCGACGTGAAGCGATTGCTCATCGCAGCCGGATGCTTGCCGGTCGGGCCCGCGCTCGTGTATCAGCCGCGCCATGGAAGAGCGCATCCAATCGTACGAAGAGTTCTGGCCCTACTACGTCGCCGAGCACCGCGACCCGACCTGTCGCAAGCTGCACTTCGTCGGCACCTCGCTGGCGATGCTCTGCGCGACGAACCCGCTGACGCTGCCGCTCGCCCCGCTGGCCGGCTACAGCTTCGCCTGGGTCGGCCACTTCGGCTTCGAGAAGAACCGGCCCGCGACCTTCAAGTATCCGCTGTGGTCGCTGCGCGCCGACTTCCGCATGTGGCGGAAGATGCTCAAGGGTGAGATGGGGCCCGAGCTCGAGCGCGCCGACGAGCTCTATCCGCGCTCCGCATAGAGCAGCTCACAAGAGCCCGCGCGCCTCGATCAGCGCGCGCACCGTCGCGAAGTCGGGAGCGAGCACGCGGTCACCGGTGAGCGCCGGCACCCGCGCGCGCACCGCCGCGAGCGCACGCCGCACGCCGAGCCCCGGCTCGAGCCCACGCTGCTCGACACCCTCGGCGGCGATCACCGCCTCGATGCCCAGCACCCACGCGCACAGCCGCGCCACCTCGCTCAGCGCGCGCGCCGAGCCCATGCCCATCGAGACGTGGTCCTCGCGATCGGCCGAGGTCGGGATCGAGTCCATGCTGCGCGGTACCGCCATGGCGCGCGCCTCGGCGACCAGCGACGCGGCGGTCACCTGCGCCATCATGAAGCCCGACTCGAGCCCGACGCGCCGCGCGAGGAACGCCGGCAGCCCGCGGCTGCGCTTGTCGTCGACCAGGTACGCGATCCTCCGCTCGCTGATCGAGGCCAGATCGACCAGGGCGATCATCGCCGTGTCCAGCGCCGCCGCGACCGGCTGCCCGTGGAAGTTGCCGCCCGAGCGGATGCGCCCGTCGGGCAGCACCAGGGGGTTGTCGGTGGCGGCGTTGAGCTCGATGCCGACCACGCCCGCGGCGAAGGCGAGCAGGTCGCGCGCCGAGCCGTGCACCTGCGGCATGCAGCGGAGCGAGTAGGCGTCCTGCACCTCGGCGCAGTCCGCGTGCGAGCCGTTGATCGCCGAGTCCGCGAGCAGCTCACGCAGGTGCGCCGCCGCCGCCAGCGCGCCCGGGTGGGGGCGCGCCTCGACGATCGCCGGCTCGAAGGGCACGATCGATCCCTTGAGCGCCTCGAGGCTCATCGCGCCGGTCACGTCCGCGGTCTCGACCAGCACCTGCGCGAGATCGAGCGCGAGCGCGCCAAGCCCGAGCATGACCGCGGTCCCGTTGATCAGCGCGAGCCCCTCCTTGGGCTCGAGCACGACCGGCTCGATCCCCGCCCGCGCCAGAGCCTCGGCCCCCGGCACACGCTCGCCGCCGAGCTCCGCCTCGCCCTCGCCGATCAAGACGAGCGCCAGGTGCGCCAGCGGCGCCAGATCCCCGCATGCGCCGACCGAGCCGAGGCTCGGGATCACCGGGTGCACGCCGCGGTTCAACATCTCGATCAAGCGCTCGACGATCACGACGCGCACGCCCGAGTACCCCTGCGCCAGGACCTGCGCGCGCAGAAGCATCGTCGCGCGCACCGCCTCGGTCGACAGCGGCTCGCCCACGCCGACCGCGTGACTCCGCACGAGGTTCTTCTGGAGGAGCCGGAGGTCACCGCGCGCCACGCGCACCTCGGCCAGCGCGCCAAAGCCGGTGTCGACCCCATAGGTCGGCGTGCCGTCCGCGAGCAGCACGCGCTCGACCACCTCGCGCGCCCTGACCAGCGCCGCCCTGCCCCGCTCGGCCAGCACGACCTCCGCCCGGTCGCGCGCGACCCGGACGACGTCCGCGATAGCCAACGGCTCACCAATCGCCACCTTCATCTGCACCTCGCGCCGAGCGATCTACCCAACGGCCACCGCAGGCGCAATCGACCTCGGATGCCGCTTGACCGGCGCGACGCGCGCGGCATAGCCTCCGCCGCTCCTCAGGCCTGGATGACGCGCCATGGACGACAGCAACCGCATCCGCGACGAACGTCTCAAGAAGCTCGACGCCCTGCGCGGCGAAGGCATCAACCCGTTCGCCAACGGCTTTTCCCCGAGCGCGACCTGCGCCGAGGTGCACGCCGGCGCCCGGACCGAGGCGCCGCCCACCATGGACCAGCTCGCCGCCGACGCCCCGCGCATCAGCGTCGCCGGCCGCGTCGTCGCCAAGAACGACATGGGCAAGGCGAGCTTCATCCGCCTGCGCGACCGCTCGGTCGGCCTGCAGGAGCCGCCCGAGACCCCCGATCCCGAGGCCCCGCCGCAGAACCTGCAGATCTACCTGCGCAAGGATGTCGCCCCCGAAACATCCTGGAACATCTACAAGAACCACCTCGACCTCGGCGACATCGTCGGCGTCGTCGGCCGCCTCTTCAAGACGAAGACCGGCGAGCCGACCCTGATGGTCGACTCGCTGACGCTGCTCACCAAGGCGCTGCGCCCGCCGCCCGACAAGTTCCACGGCCTCTCCGATCAGGAGCTGCGCTTCCGCCAGCGCTACGCCGACCTCATCGCCAACCCGACCGCGCGCCGCATCTTCAGGACGCGCGCGCTCATCGTCGATCACATCCGCCAGTTCCTGCGCGATCGTGACTTCATGGAGGTCGAGACGCCGATGATGCAGGTGATCCCCGGCGGCGCCACCGCGCGCCCCTTCATCACCCACCACAACGCGCTCGACATGCCGCTCTACCTCCGCATCGCGCCCGAGCTCTACCTCAAGCGCCTGCTCGTCGGCGGCTTCGAGCGCGTCTTCGAGGTCAACCGCAACTTCCGCAACGAGGGGCTGTCGCCGCGGCACAACCCCGAGTTCACGATGCTCGAGTTCTACCAGGCCTACGCCACCTACGAGGACCTCATCGCGCTGACCGAGGAGATGCTCTCGGGCCTCGCGCACGCGCTCTCCGTGCTCGACGGCCGCCCCGGCGACCTCGTGCGCCCCTACGGCGAGCACGCCATCGACTGGAAGCGCCCCTTCGCGCGCTACACCGTCAAGGACTCGCTCGTCGCCGTCGGCGGCCTCACCGCCGCCGAGGTCGAGACGACCGAGTCGCTCACCGCCGCGCTCGTCGCCCGCCACGTCGAGCTCCCCAAGCAGCGCAGCTACGCCACCCTGCTCGTCGCCGGCTTCGAGGCCCTCGTCGAAAAGCGCCTCATCCAGCCGACCTTCATCACCCACTACCCGACCGAGACCTCGCCGCTCGCCCGCGCCAGCGAGTCCGACCCGAGCGTCACCGACCGCTTCGAGCTCATCGTCGCCGGCAACGAGATCGCCAACGCCTTCTCCGAGCTCAACGACCCGATCGACCAGCGCCAGCGCTTCGAGAACCAGGTCAAGGCGCGCGAGGCCGGCGACGACGAGGCGATGTACATGGACCTCGACTACGTGCGCGCCCTCGAGTACGGCATGCCGCCCGCCGCCGGCGAGGGCATCGGCATCGACCGCCTCGTCATGCTCATGACCGACCAGCAGTCGATCCGCGAGGTGATCCTCTTCCCGCACATGCGCCCCGCCGCAGCCGCGTCGCCCGCCTCCTCGTCGCCGCCGGGCACCGACACGTGAGCCAGTGAGCCGCCCCCTGGCCGTGCTCTCGGCGCTGGCGCTCATCGCCCTCGCCTTCTTCGGGCTCCTCGCGGACGCCGCGCCCGAGACGGTCTTCTACGCTCAGACCGCCGCCGGCCTCTTCCTCGTCATCGTCGTCGTCGTGCTGGTCGCCACCCTGGTCACCGCGCTCTACATGCGCGTCTTCGGCGGCTTCGCCGATCGCGTCGCGCGCCAGCGCTTCCCGCGCTTCGTCGGCTGGAAGTTCCTGCGCTCACAACGCGAGTCCGAGACGCTGGCCTCGCGGCTTTCCCGCTCGCTGCACGCGCTGCGCACCCGCGCCCTGCCGAGGAAGCTCGCGCTGACCGCGCTCGGCCTCGGCCTCCTCCTCGCGACGCTCGTCGTGTCGCGCCCGGCCACCTGGAACGCGCTCGCCGACGCGGTCTCCCCGTCCTTCACGACCACGCTCATGCTGGCGATGACCGCCGTCGGCGCCGCCGCGACCCTCATCGGCATCGCCGGCCTGGTCCTGCCTACGCGCGCCCGGGCGCCCGAGCCGCACTACCGCCAGCGCTCGGCCGTGACGCTGCCGACCTTCATCAGCATCATCGGCGTCGCCATCGGCCTGTGGGCGCTCATCGTCGTGCTCGGCGTCATCCACGGCCTGCAGTCCGACCTGCGCGACAAGATCCTGCGCACCAACGCGCACCTCGTCGTCGAGCCGGCGCGCCCCGACGGCGTGCTCGGCGACAGCGCCGCCCTCGAGACCGCCGTGCGCGCCCTGCCCCGCGTGCGCGAAGCCGACGCCTACGTGCGCGGCGAGGTGATGATGTCCTCGCCCACCGCCATCGCGGTCAACGTCGTCATCAAGGGCATGCGCGTCGACGCGCTCGCCGCTTCGGAGCAGCTGCGTGACCGCCTGATCGACGGCTCCCTGCTCGGCCTCGACCGCCCGGAGACGCTGGTCTCCGAGCGCACGCGCTACCCGCTCGAGGGCTCCAAGCGCAAGCGCCCGCCCCCCGCGCCCGACGGGAGCGACGGGGCCGACGGTTCGAGCGGGGCGAGCGGCGGCGGCGCCTTCGCCGGAGACGCCGACGAGTCCTTCCCCGGTTGGTCGCTCGCCGATCCCATCCACCCCGGGATCCTCGTCGGCGCCGAGCTCGCGCGCCAGCTCGGCGTCGAGGTCGGCGACGAGGTGCAACTGATCTCACCCGACGGCGACGTCGGCCCGACCGGGCTCCGCCCCAAGCTCGCGAGCTTCCGCGTCGCCGGCGTCTTCCGCACCGGCATGTACGAGTACGATCAGAAGCTCGCCTACACCGCGCTCTACGCAGCCCAGCGCTTCTTCGACCTCGGGCGCGAGCGCAACGCGCTCGAGGCGCGCATCGACGACGCCGACGCCATCGACGACCTGATGGCCGCCGTGCCCGGGGTGCTCGCGCGCTTTCCCGGGCTCGAGGCCTCCAGCCTGCGCGAGCGCAACAAGAACCTCTTCTCCGCGCTGGCGCTCGAGCGCATCGTGATGTTCGTCATCCTGGGCTTCATCGTCTTCGTCGCGAGCCTCCTCATCGTGAGCTCGCTGGTGATGCTCGTCGTCGAAAAGGTTCGTGAGATCGCCGTCTTGAAGGCGCTCGGCGCCAGCGACGGCGCCATCGTCAGGAGCTTCGTCACCATCGGGACTTTCATCGGCCTCTTCGGGGTTCTGGCCGGGATCCCGCTCGGCGTCGGATCCTGCGTCTACCTCATCGCGGCCGGCTTCACCCTGCCGCGCGAGTTCTACCTCTCGGAGCTGCCGGTCAAGCTCGATGCCTTCGAGATCACCGTCTTCGGCCTCGCGGCGCTGGGCATGTGCCTCATCGCCACGATCTACCCCTCGCGCAAGGCGGCCCAACTGAAGCCCGCCGACGGACTGCGCCATGGCTGACCCCACCCCGCCCACGCCCCCCGCGCAGAGCGAAGACGCGACGCCGGTCCTGCTCGAGGCGCGCGCGCTCTCGAAGTCCTACCCGGTGCCCGGGCGCAAGGCCGGCGACCCGCGCGAGCTGGTCGTGCTCAAGGGCATCGATCTCGTGATCCAGCGCGCCGAGATGACCTCCATCGTCGGCCAGTCGGGCGTCGGCAAGTCGACCCTCCTCCAGGTCCTCGGCACGCTCGACCAGCCCAGCAGCGGGCAGGTGCTGATCGGCGGCGTCGACGTCTTCTCGTTGCCGCCGGCGCGCCTGGCCGCCTTCCGCAACGAGAAGATCGGCTTCGTCTTCCAGTTCCACCACCTGCTGGCCGAGTTCACCGCCGCCGAGAACGCGATGCTCCCGCTGCTCATCGCCGGCGACAAGCCCAAGCGCGCCCTCGAGGTCGCCGCCCATCACCTCGAGTTCGTCGGCTTGAAGGACCGCATGCGCCACAAGCCGGGCGAGCTCTCCGGCGGCGAGGCCCAGCGCGTCGCCATCGCACGCGCGCTGGTCAGGACCCCCGACATCGTCTTCGCCGACGAGCCCACGGGAAACCTGGACACCCGCACCTCCGACGAGATACACGACCTCCTCGTCGACCTGAACGGCCGCCTGGGAACGGCCTTTGTCGTGGTGACCCACAACGTGAAGCTCGCCTGGCTCCTGCGCCGCCACCTCCTCCTCGCCAACGGCGTCGTGCGCGAGCTGCGCGACGACGAGGCGCCCGAAGAGTTCCTGCCCAAGAGGGACGCCGCGTGATCCCGGCCCGCTCGCTCGTCATGCCGCTGTCGCTCGCGCTGGCCCTCGCCGCGCCGGTGCTGCCGCTCTCGCCGCTGTCCCCGACGCCCGCCCACGCCGACGACGAGGATCCCGATCTGATCGTTCGCGGCCTCGAGGTCGAGGGCCTCTCGCGCATCGACAAACAGGCGGTGCGCGCGCGCATCTACACGCAGGTCGGGCGCGAGCTCGACCGCGGGCGCCTCTCCGAGGACCTCAAGCGCATCTACGCCATGGGCTTCTTCGACGACATCCAGGTCGCCGAGCGCCCGCACGCCGACAGCGGCATCGTGCTGGTCTTCCTCCTGGTCGAGCGCCCGACCGTCGTCGCCATCGACTACGACATCGACGGCGACGCCGTCGACAAGGAGGAGATCCAGCAGGTCGTCGACCTCAAGCCGCTCGAGATCCTCGACGAGGCGCGCATCCGCGCCAACCTCGAGAAGATCGAGGAGCTCTACGTGGAGGAGGGCCACTTCCTCGCCGCCACGCGCTACGAGGTGAGCGGCACCGGCGACAACCAGGTGCGCGTCAAGCTCATCGTGCGCGAGGGCGAGAAGGTCGAGGTGCGCAGGGTCGAGATCGTCGGCAACCAGGCGCTCTCCTCCGAGGAGATCGAAGAGGTGCTCGCCACGCGCGAGGGCGGCTACTTCAGCTTCCTCACGCAGTCGGGCGAGTTCAAGAAGGAGCTCTTCGAGCAGGACCTGCAGCGCATCCAGTACCTCTATCTCACCAAAGGCTACGCGCAGATCCTGGTGAAGGAGCCGACGGTCACGCTCTCGCCCGACCGCACCTCGATGGAGATCGTCATCCCGGTCGAGGAGGGCCCGCGCTACAGAGTCGGCGAGGTCGACATCGAGATGGTCGACGGCGAGTGGCTGGTCGACAAGTCGACGCTGCGCCGCAGGCTCAACCTGAAGGCCGGCGAGTGGTTCGACTACTCGAACATGGCCGCCGACACGACCAACATCGCCGGCACCTACCGTGACCGCGGCTACGCCAACGCCAACGTCTCGACCGACCACAAGGTCGATCCCGACAAGCTCACCTTCGGCGTGACCTTCAAGATCCAGAAGGGCGACCCGGTCTACATCCGCCGCATCGAGATCCGCGGCAACAAGGATACGCGCGACAAGGTCGTGCGCCGCGAGATGAAGATCGCCGAGGGCGACCTCTACTCGGGCGAGAAGATCCGCCGCTCGCAGCGCCGCATCATGGCGCTCGGCTTCTTCGAGCCGCCGTCGCGCCCCGGTGAGATGGGCGGCGTGCAGATCGACGCGCGCCGCACCGGTGACCCCAAGCTCGTCGACCTCGTCGTCACCGTGCGCGAGAAGCAGACCGGCACCTTCCAGATCGGCGCCGGCTTCTCCAGCTACGAGAACTTCCTGCTCACCGCGCAGATCTCCAAGGAGAACATCTTCGGCCGCGGCCAGACCCTGTCGGCCCAGCTCACGCTCTCGGGGATCCGCCAGCTCGGCTCGATCTCCTTCTTCGAGCCGTACTTCTTCGACACCCCGGTCACTTTCGCCTTCGACCTCTTCAACTTCAACGAAGCCTTCAATGATTTCAGCCGCTTACGTCAAGGCGGCAACATCTCGCTCGGCTACCGCCTGACCGACGATCTCTCCTTCGCGATGACCTACACCCTGGAGAGCGTCGACGCCGAGCTCACGCGCTCGACCATCGACATCCGCAAGCTCCGCCAGTCCGGGCTCACCAGCTCGCTGCGCGGCACGCTCTCGCTCGACACCCGCGACAACCGCCTGTTCCCGACCGACGGCCAATACACCACGCTCTCGCTCGAGTACGCCTCGAAGTACCTCGGCTCCGAGAACGAGTTCTGGCGCCTCATCGGGCGCACGCGCTGGTACTTCCCGCTCTTCTGGGACTTCGTCCTGCGCCTCAACGGCACCGCCGGCGTGGTCGAGGGCGTCGGCGGCCAGACGGTGCCGCTCTTCGAGCGCTTCTTCGTCGGCGGGATCTTCACGGTGCGCGGCTTCGAGCGCAACTCGATCGGCGAGCGCCTGTCGCTGTCCTCGCTGCCCGACGGCGACCTCAACCCGATCACCATCGGCGGCATCACCGAGCTCATCCTCAACGCCGAGATCGAGTTCCCGATCTTCAAGGAGGTCGGGATCCGCGGCGTGGTCTTCTTCGACGCCGGCAACGCCTGGGGCAGCGACGAGGCCTTCGCGCCCTTCGATCTCCGGACCTCGCTCGGCTTCGGCTTCCGCTGGAACTCGCCGGTCGGCCCGCTGCGCTTCGAGTGGGGCTTCCCGCTCGCGCCGCGCCCCGACGAGGACTCGTCGGTGTTCGAGTTCACCATCGGCAACAGTTTCTAACCGGTCGAAACGGGTTCCCCGCCAGGCGGGCGGCCACGAGGGCCGCCCCTGCAACCGACGTAGATCCTATGAAGACCGAGCCGTCCTGGCATCCTCACTCTTCTAACCAGGAGGGTGCCATGCGAACGGTGTTCTGGACGGCTCGGGAGATGGATTCTACTTCGGACGTGAAGGTGATGTACATG